>JAJTGQ010000102.1 GCA_021299455.1 Flammeovirgaceae bacterium
ATGTACCTTCCACACGCTGCTGATCGTAGTCAAGATCAAATTATCGACCACTGTACCTGATTGTTTTAGAATTCCCTTAACCACATACTTATTCTCATCGTGTGCATGACCATCTTTGGTTAATCCATGTGCGCTTTCAAAATGATCACCAACTTTTAATTTTGTAAGTTGAGCTACCGAAGATCCAAGGGTCACTTCGAGGTCTTTTTCCCACCAGTCCCCCGAGGCAAGGTCAGCTTGGTAAAGTGAGGAATAAGCACGATTTGTTCCTACTACACGAAAGCCTTGATAGCTGTCCCCCAATGCAAGGGGAATGGCGTACTTGACCAATCGGTGCTTGGCTAACCGATCTGCCTCTCTAAGCTTGATGTTTCCAGTGGGGAAATCTACATGAAAGACAGCACAAAGAATGAGTTGTAGCGGACTCCCTTTTGCACCTACAACCAAATCAATCCCTTTAGAATTGTTGGTCATTTTTTCCTCCAATTGATTATTGAATAAGATCAACAGGGTGATCATCGCAATACCAAGTGACAACAACAGAATGTTCAATCCTGTATTGAGTTTCTTTGCCTTGAAATAATTCCAGATAAGTAACTGAATAGACATCTTTTTTGGTGGCCTTCTTATTTTCTTGGATCTACAAAATAATCTGATTCTTTAATCGACTTTTTAAGCGGTGATCATGGGTGGCAACAATCAACGCTGCATTGTTCTCCATAGCCACCTTATTCAAGAGTTCAATCACCTGGTCACAATTTTTATCGTCTAGCGCAGAGGTAGGTTCGTCTGCCAAAATCAACGAAGGTTTATTGATGATAGCTCTCGCAATCGCAACACGCTGCGCTTGTCCCTGACTTAACTCGAAGATCATGGCATTCTTCTTCTCTCGTAACCCTAATTCATCTAATACCAAATCAACTCTTTCCTCATGCTGCTTCTCCCCTGCCAGAAATGGCGCCATTAACAAATTATTCTTCACAGTCAGTGCACTGATCAGATGGTTTCGTTGAAACACGAACCCAATCTGTCGACCTCTCATTCGATCGAGTTCAGTTTCTGACAACGAAGCTATGTCAACATTTTCTATTTCAATTTTTCCGGTCAGCGGTCTGAGTAACCCACCCAGCAAGTGTAACAAGGTTGTCTTCCCAGAACCGGAGTTCCCAAGCAAAAGAAAAGACTCCCCGCGATCTACAGCAAGGTCAGGAAAAACAATTTCATGGGACAAAACTCCTTTTTTGGAATGATAACGGTACGTCAGTCCCTTGGTCGCAATCATTTACTTTCACTGATTGAAGTGGCGTTGACAGTCCGCAACAAGAACAAGCCGATGACAAAAAATCCTGCGATAGCAAGCGTACTATTGCGCATACTTCCTGTCAATTGTTCCACTAGTCCGTAGCTAAACGTTCCAACGACTATCGAAAGATTAAAAGCTACATCGAAAAAACTGAAGTACGAGGCGTGGTCGATGGAGTTCTTCGGTATCAACTTGGCATAGGTGGCTCGTGATAAGGATTGTATTCCTCCCATGACAACTCCCACCGCAGTTGCAAGGGCATAGAACTCATACTCATTCGTTACCATATAGGCAGCGAGGCAAATCAAGATCCAAATACTGATCATCACTATCAAAGTACTTTTATTGCCCCACTTTCCAGAAAGTCTCGCGAATACAAAGGCACCCAATGAGGCAACCAATTGAATGATCAAAACAGTGGCAATCAATTTAAAGTCTGGAAGCTTTAGTTCCTTTGATCCAAAAGTTGCAGCCATATACATGACCGTCTGCACTCCCATATTGAAAAAGAAGTAGGCCAAAATGTATTTCTTCAAATCGGGGTTGCTTTTCAGGCTATTCCAGACTTTAACAAGCTCTTCGTAGCCTTTCGACCACTTCGCTAGACGAATATCTTTCTTATAAATGTTATCAGGTAGAATGGCAAAAGGTATTTGCGCAAAACCAATCCACCATATGCCGACTAGTAAAAAGGAAAAACGTGTTGCTATTCCTTGTGAAGAGAAACCAAACAGTTCAAAATTTTGAATGAACACTAAATTCAAGATCAACAAAACAACACCACCATAATAGCCCCAGGAATAACCTTTAGCACTAACCTTATCCAATTGATCGCTGCTGGCAATTTCAGGCAAATAGGCATCATAAAAAACGAGGCTGCCCGAATATCCGATACTCGCCAGAACGACACAAAGAATACCCCACTCCAACGAACTGGACGTGAAGAAATACATACCCATGCAGGCGAATCCACCCAGGTAGCAAAAGAATTTCATAAATGATTTCTTGTTGCCAGCATAGTCTGCCACACCAGAAAGCAAAGGCAACAATGGCGAAATGACCAAAAAGGAGAATGATAGTGCAAAAGAATACAGGACTGAATTCGTCACCGTAAAACCCGCAAAAAGAACCTGATCATTTCCTTCTGTTGTCGTGACTGCCTGGTAATAAATTGGAAAGATGGCGGAGGTAATCACCAAAGAATAGACGGAATTGGCCCAATCGTAGGTACACCAAGCGCGAATTGTTCGGTGATTATTTTGTTTAAAAGAAGCAGTCCTGCTCACATGAGATAAAATAAAAAGCCCTCCAGTTTAACGGAGGGCTTTATTTGTTTACAAACTTAAATTGTTAATTCTTCTTTTCCGCTGAGTTGTCGGCAGCTGTATAGAGAACCTTACGTGCATTGCCTTTTCTCAATTCGGTTTCTACATCAGCGATAATGCCTCGCTTCGCATCTTTATCACCCTTTATGGCAATTGTTATTTGCTCACGTTCTGCCTCAGCAAGTTTTGATTTTTCTTCGTTTACCCACCGAATAATATCACCAGTCTCAATAAAAACATCGTTGGCTTGAATTCTCTCTTCTGACCCATATTCTGCCTTCGTGGGTTGGCCGATGTAAAGATTGGCAACCAGTGTTTTCCTCTCTAACTTCCTAAGTTGAGCAGCTTTAGGTATCTGTTGTTTAACTTCGATAGATGACTTTCTCATTTCGGTTGTCACCATGAAAAAAAACAACAACATAAATACTACATCTGGCATAGAGGAAGTTGGAATCTCTTGCTTCACCTCGGCTTTCTTCTTAAATTTTGACATAGCTCAATTTTTAGTTACCTATTTTGGTTGGTTCTGCAATCGAAATCTGCATTGGGTAATCTCTCTTTCCACGTTCGTAAATGGCTTTGCTACTAGGGTCTGACAACTTTGCCGCAGCCTCACGCCACTCTTTGTTTGATACGCCAGCCTCTTCAGCGTATATATCGTAATAAGCACCTTGAACTATATCCAGAATTTCAACAAATCGCTTGTGACTTGTTCCCCTGTCGGTCTTGAAAGAAACAACAGCTTTTTGAGGGCTTTCTGAACTATTTGGATCTTGCCCGTTGTTCCGGATAAACTTAATAATTGATTCCTTTAATCCGCTCAGGTCTGACATAGGGTCACCTTCAACGAGTAAAGCATCCGAGGAATTTACCTGTATTTTAAATATGTTTTTCTCCTGCATCTTGATCTCATCCTTTTTATTAGGATCAGGAGGAGGAGGTAATCCAATGCTTAATCCACGGTCGTTATTGATTGTTGTGGTAACTAAAAAGAACGTCAACAACAAAAACGCAATGTCGGCCATCGATGCATTCGGAATTTCGGGAGTTGATCTTGCCATTTTTTTAATTATTTAACCTGAAATAATATCCTTGATCAGTGAATAGGCTGCTAAAACTACCGATGTCAATAAAACAATGTAAAACAGTATCATTCCAGCACCTATCAGCCTAGAACTAGCAGCAGTTGTACCGAGCGCAGCTGCCTTTACAGATACCTCTGAACCAGACAGTGCGTAAGAAATTGCAAAAAGAATTACCAAACCGACAATCCCACCAATTGCTTTAATCAACCCCTGTGGGTTTTTTATTGCATTAATAAGGGGCATAAACACGCTAGCCACTATTGTTACACCTAGAAAGATGTAGCAAACAATAAGACCAGGTGATATCAATGAATGAATTAATGGCTCTGATTCTTCCATAAAATAATTATTTGGATAATTTATGCTTTACAAGAATGTCAATCAAAGAAATAGAAGCGTCTTCCATTTTATTAACCAAGCTATCGATTTTAGATACGCAATAGTTATAAAGGATTTGAAGCACCATACCTACGATAAGACCTCCTACCGTTGTAATCAAAGCTACTTTCATACCACCCGCGACAACTGAAGGGGAAATATCACCTGCGGCCTCGATAGCGTCAAAAGCTTGAACCATCCCTACCACAGTTCCAAAGAACCCAAGCATAGGTCCTAGTGAGATACACAATGAAATCCAGATCAAACCTGATTCTAAGCGACCCATCTCTACGCCACCATATGAAACGATAGATTTCTCAACCATATCAACTCCTTCGCCAGACCTCATCAGCCCTTGGGTGAAAATAGACGCAACTGGTCCACGGGTATTTTTAGTAACATCCTTTGCAGCTTCCACTCCACCTTTCGCTAGCGCATCTTCAATTTGCACTAAAAGTTTCTTTGTATTGGTGCTTGCCAAATTCAAAGTGATGATACGTTCGATCGCGATGGCCAAACCGATGATAAAGACGATAAGAATCGGCCACATGAATGCCGCACCTCCAGCAATGAACTGTTCTTTCAAAGCTTGGTGAAATGATTGTTCTTCTTCTGGCGCAGCTTCTGAAGAAGCAACTTCTGTAACGGTTGATTCAGCCGGTGCTGCCGCTTCGGTAGCTGCCTTTGTTGTGTCGGCACTATCTTGAGCCAACGATTTTGAAGCGCCAAATGCGAGCACTCCGATGAAAGCAAAAATTGTTACTAATTTTTTCATGGTTTAAGGTTTATGGATAAAACTTGAAGTGGCCAAAATTAAAGGTTTTGCCGATTTCCCAACAAGATTTTTGAAAAAAAACTCAAATTCTTTGCACTTATTTTCTGCTTTCGAGCATTACAATACTTTTTTATCGAAAAAGTCACGTTGAATTGATACTTTTTCTACTGCATTTATTTATTTTCCATATCATTACACTAAAAGATTTCAGATACAGAATCGCATTTGGCTTATTCACATTTCGATCTTGGATAGGTAGGTATTAATCTATTTCTTTGCAGCCTTTTACGGAGAGGTGTCAGAGTGGCCGATCGAGCACGCTTGGAAAGCGTGTTTACCGCAAGGTAACGAGGGTTCGAATCCCTCCCTCTCCGCTTCACCCTCCGTAGCTTCAGCGTAGGAGCGGTTATTTTAGCTTTCTGCGATGCAATTCGTTTATATTCTCAAATGCGTAGACGATACCTTCTACACTGGATGCACCAACGATATCGATGCACGTTTGGCGAGGCATCTTCAGGGTTATGTCAAATATACTAAAACTAGGCTTCCAGTTGAGTTAGTCTTTTATTGCGCCTTCAAGAGCAAGGAAGATGCTTTTGCCTTTGAAAAATATCTGAAGTCTGGGTCTGGGATTGCTTTTAGAAACAAGCATTTTATTAGTCAACTGCTGCCCAATTAATAACTATTTGACCGATCCTCCTTCGCTAAAGCTACGGAGGGCAAGTCGAATCCTCCCTCTCCGCTTTACCCTCCGTAGCTTCAGCGTAGGAGGGTTAAACTCACTACCACAATCATAAGAGGGTTTTGAATATGCAATTCGTTTATATCCTTCAATGCGTAGACAACACTTTCTACACTGGATGCACCAACGATATCGATGCACGTTTGGCGAGGCATCTTCAGGGTTATGTCGAATATACTAAAACCAGGCTTTCAGTTGAGTTAGTCTTTTATTGCATCTTCAAGAACAAGGAAGATGCGTTTTCCTTTGAAAAATACCTGAAGTCTGGTTCTGGGATTGCTTTTAGAAACAAGCATTTCATCAGTCAACTGCTGCCCAAGTAATAACTATTTGACCTATCCTCCTTCGCTAAAGCTACGGAGGGCAAGTCGAATCCCTCCCTCTCCGCTTAACCCTCCGTAGCTTCAGCGTAGGAGGGGATTTGTAGGCTAATACTCGCTCATTTCCCCGGCTAACGGCTTACCTATCAATTCTTTTGCTTTCTCTGCCCCCTGCTCTCCTATCAAAATCATTAGCTTTGTTACGGCTGCTTCCGTAGTCATGTCGCGTCCGCTGATAACACCAATTTCCTCCAACCATTTGCCTGTTTCGTATCTTCCTTGCTCCACCATACCGCCCGGGCATTGCGAAATATTAACAACAAAAAGACCCTGCTCAATTCTAGTCTTCAAAGCCTGCCGAAACCAAGTCGAAGAAGGCGCATTGCCAGAACCGAATGTTTCAATAATCAGCGCTCGCAAGCCCTTTGTAGAAAGAATAGCTTCAATGGTGTCGTTGGGAATTCCCGGGAACAATTTCAAGATGGCGATACCAGTGTCAAACCGCGTCCTCAACTTGAGTGCTTTAGGAACAGAAACTTTGTGAATCGCTGCATCATTATAATCAATGGCGACCCCAGCCTTTGCCAGGGCCGGATAGTTTTCCGATTGAAATGCATCAAAATGCATACTCTCTACTTTTCTAGATCGATTTCCCCTCAATAAGGCACTGTCAAAATACAAACATACTTCAGGAACCATGGCCGTTCCCTCTTTTGTCTTGGCTGATGCGATTTCCAGGGCTGTAATTAAATTTTCTCTCGCATCCGACCTCGGTTCGCTGATCGGAAGTTGTGCACCCGTAAAAACAACGGATTTGCCTAAACCCTGCAACATAAAACTGAGAGCGGATGCCGTAAACGACATCGTATCTGTGCCGTGCAAAACAACAAAGCCATCTTGATCGGCATAATGATCAAAAATGATTTGCCCAATTTCTTTCCAATGGGTTGGTCCGATATTGGACGAATCAATAGGCTGATCAAATGATATTACCGTCAAGTCAAGTTGCA
>JAJTGQ010000125.1 GCA_021299455.1 Flammeovirgaceae bacterium
CTGCCAATGACATCTTGCTTTTTTATTGGTAGTTGAGTTGTATTCCGTGTTTGTTTGCCAATAAAGTTAATAGTTTGAGTTCGCGCTCTTGTAGCTTTGCCTGATAATTTTTAATCCCTGTCTCTACATATTCTTTCCCTTTGGTGATGATGTTGTAGTAAGCCATGGCAATTTTCCGCGCCCCTGCCTTGATAGCGATAGGGGCTCCTTTTTTACTCCTGATCTTTCGCATGAAGGCACCGATGGCAACCTGTTTGCTTTGCAGTAGGCTCCGCGCAGCTTCTCTAAAAATCTGTCCTGCTTTACTCTTGTTCTTGAGCTTGATCTTTCGATTGACCTTGCCGCTTTGGCTGTTGCGTGGGCTTAACTGGCACCAACTGATAAAATGTTTTCCCGTTGGGAAGCGACTGAGTTCATTGCCCGTCTCGCCCACCAATCTTAGCAATGAGTAATCGGTGAGCCCCGATAGTGTGGATACGTTCATGCCATAGAGGTTCAGTATTTTTTGATGCAGATCTTCAATGTGGGGCTTATGGTGGCGGACAGGTTTTTCGGGGGACTCGCTTTCGACATCGGCACTGTTTGCAGTGAGTTCCACCAGCAAGCCCTCAATCTTTTCATCAATGGTCAGCAGGTGGGCTTGGTGCAGTTTCCACATCTTCAGGTTTTGCCCAAGCAAGAACAGCCATGACTCATTGTAATTCCCCACCAATGCTTTCTTCACTTGTTCGGCTTTATGTTTTATGATCCTGCCATCACAAAGACCCAGTAATTTTTCCGGATCCCGCTCCCCTTGTAGGATGGCTTCTATTATTTTTATCCCGCTTGCCCCGTGTAGTTGAGAAAGTACGTTGGTGAGTTTGAGGTTCATCAATTCCATCGCCTTTTGCATTTTGTTGACATACGTGCCACCCATCTCGATCACATCTTCCCGCTCCCGCACCATCATGCGGAGTTCTTTCAACTTGCCTGCGGGGATATAGCTTTGCCGGAGCAGGCCCGCTGAAAAAAGTTTTTGTATCCACTGGCAATCCTTTACATCCGTCTTACGCCCTTTCACTTGTTTTACTTCTTTGGGGTTGACAAGGCAGACTTCAATGCTTTCTTTTTCCAGCAGCTCATAGAGGGCTATCCAGTAGACACCGGTGGCCTCCATAGCCACCCGCTTTACCTTATGCCCTTTCAAGTACGCGGTACAGCGCAGGTAGTCTTCCGTGTAGGTTTCAAAAGACACTACCGCTTTCCCATCGACTGAAACAAAAATCTTCTCGGCTCCGATATCAATCCCTGCGGCATGGGAGTGGACCGTTTCAAAAGTTGTTGTACTTTCCATAACTTTATAAGGGTTAAATGAAAGAGATTGTTTTGGGCGCAAAGAGTGCTAAAATGAACAGCAAGCTGCCAAACGGGAATATCCTAATCTTACAATTGGGAAATCACCAAAAACGGTAAAGCTACTCTTTGAAGCAAGGCTCAACCACAGGTATATCACACTAAGGTCTGAAGTGCTATGCTGCCCAGAACTTTCTCCAATTAAGCTAAGTTTGAATAACCTATTGTCATTTACAACAGGTATGGCCAACGGCTATGGTTTACTCTGCCTGACAAGACCCTTAACTTACCCAACAGCTACTTCCATTCGTGTGACAAAAACCTCTTTATGTAGTCGCTGGCTTACTTCCGAAGCAGAAGCCGTTTCCAGAAATAGTTCTACTGCTTCTTTTAGGTTTGCAGAAGCTTCTTCCACCGAACTTCCTTGACTGGCGATGTCCAATTCGGGGCAAAGCGACACATATCCATCGCCTTCCTTTTCAATTACAGCAGTGAATTGAAATTTTTTGTTCATTTATCAAAGGTAGCAATTAAATTACGTTCAATTCAAAGTTTCTAGCTTTGCATAATGCTTGACCAACACACTTCCATCCGCGTAGGCGAAGAACTAAATCGGGAAAGGCGCAATTTGGAATGGGAGTATCTACACAGTAACTTTACTTTCATGCGCACGATCACAATAGATTTGCCCGACCACACTGACCTTGACTCTCGCCAGACAGCCAAATTTTTAGCGGCCAAACTTTATGAGGCAGGGAAATTATCCTTGGGACAAGCGGCAGGAATGGTAGGGATGTCTAAAGTTGCTTTTGCAGAAATCCTTGTTGATTATGGCGTGTCACTTATTAATCATCCTATTCAAGAAGTGACTAACGATGCCAAGCGAATTTAAGCACTTCGTTATCGCGGACACAAGCTGTTTCATTTTGCGTGATAAAATTGATGGGCTTTCGCTATTGCGCGAGATGTTAAGTCCAGTATTTCAAAAATCCAAAACACGAATTTTCATTTTTCGAAAGATATCGTAAAAGAGATTTTTAAAAGCAGCCAAAAGATTATGACTCAATCAAATGCTTTCCTGGCAAGTTTATGGTTCTAAAAGAAATCCATGTATAGATGCAAACTTCTCAAACTCTTGATTAAAGGTTCTTTTCAGATGATGCTCTTTTTGGTTTCGGATATAATGATAAACTCTTTCTAATTGTGATTCACTTACCGAATACACCGCATATCCCGTTTGCCAAGCAAATTTTTCGGGGGTGATGTTTTCACTGTTGATCCAGTGAGAGGAGTTGCCTTTGATTTGTTTTACGATTTCGGTGACTGCCATTTTTGGGTTTTGCAAGAAGAGTAAGTGTATATGATCGGGCATGCCGTTGATAATGCGTACAGGGCATTGCATTTCTATCAATTGATTGCGTAAGTGTTCATAAATTTTGTTTTGCGCAGAGGTATGCAGCAAGGGCGCACGATCCTTTGTAGAGAAGATTAAATGCAGCCATATTTTATAATACGAATGTGGCATTGGGGTTATGCTTTTTGGCCAGTTTCGCAGAAACCATTAAAATGCTTTGGTACAAATTCTTTCTTCCATAGCCCACGGTTTAAACCGTGGGCTGTGGAAATGAGCCGATCATATTGAATTATTTTAATGATTTCCTTCTAATCCAACCCAAATATATTAAATGGATTCCCTTCCTTTGATTGGAAGAAATAATTATTTTTAGAGAAGTCTATATTCTATTCATGCTCGACCAACCCTCTTCCATTCGTATAGGCGAAGAACTAAATCAAGAAACGCTAGCTACTTATTTGAATGAGCATGGCATTGCCAAAGAAATTTCCATTCAACAGTTTCCAAGTGGATATTCTAATCTTACCTATCTAATTCAAGCAGGAAAAGAAGAATACATTTTGCGTAGGCCTCCTTTTGGCGCCAACATCAAATCAGCACACGACATGGAGCGTGAGTTTAACGTGTTGTCGCTTTTGCAAAAAGCAGGGTTTACCAAAGTGCCCGAGCCAGTTCTTTTTTGTGGTGATGAAAGTGTGATGGGTACAAAATTTTATTTGATGAAACGAGTCAATGGGGTGATCCTTCGCAATCGTGTACCTAAAGCAATGACAATCGCGCCATCTACGTTCAACCAACTTTCTAAATCAGCTATTGATCAACTCGTACAGCTACATCAACTAGACATAAAATCAACCGGGCTTGATCAGCTTGGAAAACCGGAAGGCTATGTACAACGTCAGGTAGAAGGGTGGATCAAGCGCTATCGAAATGCACAGACCGATGACATTGCAGGCATGAACGAAGCCGCGGAGTGGATGCCAAAAAACCTTCCAACATCTGCTAAGGCCTCATTCATTCATAATGATTACAAATACGACAACCTTGTTCTTAATCCTGATAACCTGACAGAGATCAAAGCTATTTTAGATTGGGAGATGGCCACTGTGGGCGATCCGCTGATGGACTTAGGAACGACACTCGCTTATTGGGCGGAAGCCAACGACTCGGATGCATTGAAACCATTCAACTTAACATGGATGCCAGGCAACATGACCCGAAATGAAATGGCGAACTATTATGCCGAGAAATCTCAAACCAATATTGACGACATCGTATTCTATTATGTTTTCGGGAGTTTCAAAGTAGGCGTGATTTGCCAACAGATTTATCATCGCTACAAGCAAGGACATACTCAGGATCCGCGATTTGCTTCGTTAATTTATGTGATCAAAGCGTGTGGAGAGAATGCAAGAAAAGCCATTAACAATTTGAAAATTTGAAAATTGTATTAATTTGAAAATGCATAGCTTCGCATAGATTCAATCATTCTCAAATTCTCAAATCGACTCATTTTCAAATCGTTTATGCAAGAAATAAAAAACGTCCTCATCCTCGGTGCCGGAACGCTCGGAAGCAGAATTGGCCTGCAGGCAGCCATCTCTAATTATTCAGTCACTGTTTACGACATCCACGAAAGTGCATTGGAACAATCTCTTAAGGTGATGCACAAGGTGTTGAAGTATGCTGTCAAGATGGGAATGATTAAGGAAGAAGATAAGCCATCGATCTTGACAAGAATAAAATTTACTACTAACCCACAAAAGGCCGTAAAGGAGGCTGATATCATTAGTGAAAGTGTTACAGAGAATCCCGCGGTCAAAGAAAAAGTGTGGAAGCAATTTGGCGAGATAGCGCCACCGAAAACGATATTTACTACCAACACATCATATCTATTGCCTTCCCAATTTGCCACACTCTCCGGTCGTCCAGAGCGGTTTTGCGCTTTTCATTTTCACGATGTGTTTACGGCTCGTGTGGTGGATATCATGCCTCACCAGGGCACTCATCCTGATTTGATTGAATTGCTTTTCGATTTCGGAAAGAAGTTAAATCAGGTACCAGTGTTGGTAAAAAAAGAATCACCCGGGTATCTTTTCAATTTTATGCTGATGGCGTTAATTGGTGCAGCGGGTAGATTGAAGACGAAAGAAATTGGGAGTATAGAACACATCGATAAATCATGGATGGTAAATTTCAATATGCCCATGGGGCCCTTCGGTATTTTGGACAATATCGGATTAGACACCGCCTGGCATGTGACCAAGGATCGGGAAGATCATGCCTCTAAAGATTTTGCGGCCTTGCTGAAAATGTATGTAGACCAAGGCAAATTGGGCGAGAAATCGGGTGAAGGTTTTTATCGTTACCCAAATCCAGCCTATAAAGACGTAGATTTTTTGACAAAATAGTTACCTTCATATTTGGTTGATCAAAATCATCATAAAGAGGTAGTTGACCTATGCGCGTTTTACCGTTAATCTTATTCTGGTCGTTGCTGTTGTATTCCTGCAAAGAAGTAACCTTCACCGAGCCGCAGCCGAAAGGCATCGCTTCGTTGAAAGAAGTTCCCATGAAGTTGCGAGGCACGTATCAGACGGTAGATGAAACTACCGGACAATTTTCTGATACACTGATCATTGAGTCATGGGGCTACCACTTAAAGGACAAGAATGAAAAAGACTGGCTTACACGTGGTACTATTAGTGATACGCTCGTTATCAAATTTTACCAGAACTATTACTTTATCAATTTTAAGTCCCAAGGCCAGTGGGTGCTTCGATTGATTCAACAAGAACCATCCGGGACCATTCGATTTTTGTCAATTGACTTGCGAGACGAGAAAAAGCGAAAAGAAATTTTGAAAAAACTAAAACGCAAAATTTCTTTTACCGAAGTGCACACGAAAGAAGATGATATCTTCTATCAAATCAACCCCACGCCAGCGCAACTGATGATGTTGATTAAGGAAGGTTATTTTACGGGAGATAAACTCCAAAAAATAAAATAGTTTGTGTTGCAATCTGTGCAATTACCCCCCCCCACCAAAAAAAATAGTCACTACAAGCCATCACAAAAATAAAGCTTATGTCAGGTTGAGTAAACCATAGCCGTTGGCCATACCTGTTGTAAATGACAATAGGTTATTCAAACTTAGCTTAATTGGAGAAAGTTCTGGGCAGCATAGCACTTCAGACCTTA
>JAJTGQ010000030.1 GCA_021299455.1 Flammeovirgaceae bacterium
ACGGTATTAACGTATCAATGGAAGAAGAACGGAGTGGACATAGTAGGAGCTACGTCAGCTACCTATACGATACTAACAGCGGCTACGGGAGATGCAGGCACGTACACGGTACAAGTGAGCGGCACGTGTGCCCCGAGCGTGACCAGCAGCGGATCGGTATTTGCAGTTATACCAATACCATTTGGAGTAAGCACAACGATACCTTCGGTGTGCAGTAGTTTGGGTTACACGGTCAACCCTCAAGTGCATGTTAGCAACGGTGTGGGAAGTACTTTCATCTGGACAGTTAACTACAACGGTCTGCTGGGTGGCACAGGCAATGTGGGCATGCCATCGTTGTCGATTACAGAACCAGTGTCGTTGAAGAACTTAACTGGTTCTACAGTGAACGTAATGTACATGATTACGCCCACCAGTGTTACAGGTTCGTGCGTAGGGTTACCTTATTCGATTACCATACCTGTTCAGAGCGAGCCGGTGGGCAACAATGCTACAGCGGTCGCGATCTGCAGCGATGCAGGCGTGAACTATAATTTACAGACCAATGTGAACAGTGGTCCATCGGGCAACAGTCAGGTGAGCACATTCAGTTGGGTGGTGTTGGTGGATAATGTGAATGTGACGGGAGAGAGTTTGAGTGCGCAGAACGGTGTGTTGATCAGCGATGTGCTGGTGAATGTGAGTGGTATTGACCAGACGGTCACCTATACAGTAACACCTACGGGCACCAATGGCTGCGTGGGGTCGACCTTCACAGTGAGCGTGACGGTGCGCAGCAAGCCAGTGGGAATTTCAATAACAACCTCTGCCTTCTGTTCAGGGACAAGCTTTAACATTACCCCAGGAATTAGCAATGGTATGAGTACCAGTTTCACGTGGACGGCTTCATATCAAACCGGCTTGACTGGAGGGTCGGGAAGCGGCATAGGAAACTTAGCAGAGACCCTCATTAATGCATCCTCGTCTCCTAAAAATGCAATCTACACGGTCACACCAACTGGTTTGCCCCTGATTAGCAATGGTTGTATCGGTACCCCTTTTAGTATCATTGTTCCGATTAATCCAATCTCGACCGGCATCGCGCAGTCAGTCATCCGCTGTAGCGATGACATAACTAACTTGTTGATAACGACTACTGGTTCATCTGCACCTGCTGCGGCATTCAATATTTCCGTGAACCCCAACGGTCTTACTCAGGTGGGTGGCACGGACAGTAATGGTACGTTACAAAGTAATACCGAAATTCAGTCGGATGCGTGGCTTAATACAACCAGTCTACCTGTAAATGTAGTTTATACGATTACACCTGTCAGCTCATTTGGCTCATGTGTTGGTAATGCATTTGATATTATTGTAAACGTAAAAGCGAAACCCGTTGGAATCAATCAAACTATTACACAGTGTAGTGATGTTGCAACGAATTATAATTTGATTGTTAACATAGCTCTTCTTGGCAATAATGTGGGAAGTACTTTTTCATGGGTTGCAGCAGCGAATAGCAACGTTGGAGGAGAGAGTACATCGATTCAATCGGGATCAATTATTACTGACGTACTGAACAATGTTACCAACACGAATCAGACTGTGGTATATGACGTGACTCCAACAGGGGTAAATGGATGTATGGGAGCAGTGTTCCAAGTTTCAGTCATTGTAAATCCAGAACCAATTGGCACTACATTAGTTGCACCCATGGCTTTGGCTCCACTAATTTGTAGTGGATCGTCAGTTAACTATAATCTACAGGGAAACATAAATCTATTGAATGCTCTGCCCTCAACATTTACATGGATAGCTACTGCAAACCCGAATATTACCGGTGCAAGTACCACCAGTGCACAAACGACTTCTCTGATTTCTGATATTCTGCTAAATACTTCTTTCGTGCCCCAAGTAATTACTTACACGGTATATCCAACAGGTGTGAATGGATGTGCCGGAAATATGTTTACGGTTGACGTTACCGTAAATCCCAAAGCACAAATTACAGCGGGACCGGATTTGGCTTTATGTAGAGATATTCCCTCAATTGCATTACAGGGAGCCGTGACCTACGCGCCCAATGGGGTATTGTGGACCGGAGCAACTGGAATCTACTCTAATAGCTCGAGCCCTGTATCTGATTATAGTTTTAATAATCCGTCAGAGATTGGACAAAACTTGGTACTCACTCTTACTGCAAATGACCCTGATTTAGGAGGCCCTTGCTTAAGTGTATCCGATCAAATGAATCTTAGGATAAATCAATTGCCAAGCCCGGCAATTTTGACCTCATCAACTTCGGTGGTACAGAATGCTCCGAACTTTACAATAACGGGCGCAAATGCCGGAGGGAATTTTACAATTACCCCTGGGTTTGGGTTAAGTGGAACAACGATTATCAATATCAGTGGCAATTTATTTGATGTAACTACCTTTAATCCTAGCAGTGCAACGATTTATGACGGCACTTTGCCAACGATAAACAGAGTCACTTATACTTTCACTGATCCAAACGGCTGTACGGGTTCTAATTTCATAAATGTTATTGTTAACCCGGTCACCATAAACGATTTTAGATTGGAATACTCACTAAATAATCTAGTTCCGTTTAATGGATTAGACTTGTTCTCTTTGTGTGCCAACAGGGGTAAGATATTAATCAGGGGCACGCCAGCTGTGACCACAGGCTTGGCACCAGAAACTTCGATTACTTCTGTTCCGCGATTTATTGGCGGGCCAGTTGCAGCTATATCGTTTGATGGAACAAACTACTTTCTTGAAACGGATGGCTTAGCATCGGATACATATCGTATATTGTACACCTACAAAAATAGTTTTGGCGCCATCACCACTAAAACTCATGATGTTCAGATTTTTGCGACACCAATTGCGAAAATAATGATCCCGATAAATTCTTGTGTTGCGAATGCTATCGATTTAAATGATGATTCAACCATGCCCGCTCAAAATCCGTTCGGAGGAATTATTAATAAATGGAGTTGGGATTTTGATGATGGAACTCCACCTTCCACTTCTCAGGATACCAGTCACGACTACAATTTACCCGGTGCAGGTGGTCCCGGCTTATACAATATTCAACTAGATATAGAATCGAACCAAGGCTGTAGGGCTTCAACCAATTTGGGCATTCGTGTTGGTGATGTTCCAGTTGCCAACTACCGTTTTGCAAGCATTTGCACTAACGATAAAACTATGTTTTATGATTTGACGATCCCGGGAACGATAAGCATTATTGATAAATACACGTGGAACTTTGGCGATGGAGATATACTGACTACGGCAGGGTCAAATGCGCTATTACCTGTGCCGATTGGAACACATTCAGGTAGGACATCGGGTACCTACAAGAATCCGACACACAACTATCTAACTCCAGGACCTAAATCAGTAATGCTAACAGTAGAGACCAATGACGGCTGCTTTAATTCGATTACCAAAACTGTTACTATTCTATTGGGTGGAACAACAGTACAACCAACTCAGGCTAGTCCATACTTAAACGATTTTGACGCATTGGTTGATGATGACTGGTTTAGGGAGTCCAAAGTTATTAGCCCGGTAAACACGCTGCCTGTTTTATTTGGCGAGAATAGTTGGTTGAGAGGGACTCCAAACGGATCTACAATAAAAACAGCGGCTTCTGGATCAAGAGCTTGGTGGACTGGTGAGAATATTGTCGGTTCTAGTGTAGTACCTCCTACATATTATCAGCGCGAGGCATCATGGGTCAATGGCCCGTGCTTTGATCTTACGCAACTAGAAAGACCAATGGTGGCGTTAGATTATTGGTCCGATTCTGAGAAAAATATTGATGGCGCAGTATTGCAATATTCTACTGATGGAGGTCTAAACTGGCAATTGGTTGGGCCGTTGGCGGGTGAGCCAATCGACCAGGGGATTAACTGGTATAATGAAAGAGGACTTCCTTCTAACCCAGGTCAAAACTCCTCATTTGGTTGGACTGATAAACAAGGCAAGTGGAAAAATGCACGGTATAATCTAGATATTATTCCAAAAATAGACCGAGATCAGGTAAGGGTTCGAGTTGCTTTTGGAAGTAATGATGGTAATGAGTCCTCTAAAACGTATGATGGATTTGCTTTTGATAACTTCTTTGTGGGAGAGAAGAAACGGCTGGTTCTGATGGAGCATTTTACCAATTCATCGCTGAGCGGAAGTGTTGTGGCGGACAATTACGTGAACAACCTATACAGTGAGCAGATCAATTTAGTTCGGCCGTTTCCGGGTGGGCAAAGCGATTTTAATGATATTCAATACCATATCAGTTACTCCTCTGCAGGTAGCGATGTATTGAATTCAGATAATCCAAATGATCCGAACGCGAGGGCGTCAAGCTACGGAGTTTCTCAGCCGCCAAAGACATTTATTGACGGGATTAGAAATCAGGTACTTGATGGGACATTTACAAAGTTGAATAAGATCGAAATTGACAGGCGTGCGCTTAGAGCGCCTAAGTTCACGTTAACTCTTGACACAATTGCTATTGCCACAACGCTACCCGATAGAGATAATTTAATCAACGTTAAATTAACCATGGTGGCAGATACAGTAGTAAATTCACCGTTGATTGCACAGGTCGCTCTGGTAGAAGATAATGTGGTTACACCGAATGGAACTTTTAAAAACGTGTTGCGGAAGTTGTTATTCGGTAGTGATCCGACAAAACCAGATGGAATTACAATTACACAACCTTTTACAGTTGGTCTGTTGGCTGTACGCCCTGCCCAACCAGCACCAGATATTGAAATAAACGTGCCTATCTCTAACCCCAATAACTTAAAATTGATTGGATTTATCCAAGACAAAAACACAGGCGAGATTTATCAAAGTACGATTTTGAAAGTGACTCGTAAGGTTGGATCTGTAGTGGTTGGGTTAGAAGACGATCCACTGGTCGTAACAAATTTGAAAGACTTGCAAATCTACCCTAACCCAGCAAACGGTAAGTTTAATTTTGGTTATCCTGGCAGTTTCCTTGACGGATACGTCTGGAAGATTGCAGACCAACGCGGTATTTTTGTGCTGACAGGAGACTTTACAGGTGCAGTCAATGGATTAAAATCAATTGATGTCTCAACACTAACCAATGGTGTCTACTATCTGCTGATCGGAGCAGAGGGAAAAGTTCCAGTCTACCGGAAGTTGGTAGTCATGAATCAGAACTAGACTTTGAGTGCCGCTATTTCGGCCGTAGTGTTTTCCAAAATTTGGCAGAAGGACTCGATCGTCCGATTAAATTCGGGTGAGATTTGTTTCAACTTTGCGTTTCTCTCAATTTCTGAAGCCAATTCTTTTGCTTGATGTATGCCCAATAGGGTGATTGAAGGTTTTAACTTGTGCGCGGCACGAGAAAGATTTTCCCAATCTCTTTGCCGGGAGAAACTTCTTACTTCCTCAATACTCCCTGGCATCGTTTCTAAATAAGTTTCAATCATTTCTTTGACAAATGACTCGTCATTATTCGATACACTTTTCAGATAGCTCAAATCAAATGACGGATGCTCATCCTCTTTTTTTTCGACTCCTTTTTCTTTTTTAACTTCGACTAGCCGTTTAATTGCCTTGAAGAGATCCTCAGGCGTGAAAGGCTTAGAGATGCAATCGTTCATTCCGGCTGCCAGGCATTGTTCCACATCTTTCCTGGTCGTGTTGGCCGTTAGCGCAATAATGGGCAGTTTACTTTTGGAGTCGTTCAACTCACGAATTATCTTCGTTGCTTCAAACCCATCCATAACGGGCATTTGAATATCCATTAGCACTAAGTCAAACGAGTTAGCTTTTACAATTTCCACCGCTGCGGCCCCGTTCTCTGCAAATCGTACCTTGCAGCCCCACATTTTTAGAATACTCCCTGCATAAAGTCCATTAATCTCATTATCTTCAACAAGCAGTACATTCAATCCGCTAAACTTCTGTTGCGTGCCGTTGCTTGTGGTATAGCCGGGTAGATTGATGGATTTTGCGTCACCTTTTTGATAGGGGAGTACAAATGAAAAAGTGGATCCTCGGTCTAGTTTACTACGGACACTTATTCGACCCCCTTGAAGTTCCACCAACTGTTTCACAATAGTAAGCCCGAGTCCAGTACCTCCATACTTCCTCGTGACGCTGGAATCTGCTTGACTAAAGCTCTCAAAAATTGTATGTAATTTATCTTTTGGTATCCCAATCCCTGTATCTGTCACTTCAAATTGGATCTGGAATTTTTTTCCTTTGTGACTATAGACTTTGCAACCCAGATGAATCGAACCGGTATGGGTAAATTTGATGGCGTTACTAATCAGATTTACGAGGATTTGATTCAATCGTACCGGATCGCCTACGAAAATTTGGTTTGCCTCTGATTCAAGATCAAAGTGAAACTTTATACCTTTCTCTTTTACTTGATGGTTGAACGTACCGACCAACGATTGAAGTAAATCATTCAGGTTGAAGCCAATTTGTTCAAACTTCAGTTTTCCTGATTCGATCGAGGCAATATCAAGAATATCATTTATAATAACTTTAAGGTTATCCGCTGCACTTTTGATTGCACTTAAATAAATCGCTTGGTCAGTTTCGCTCGGCAGCTGACTCATTAACGTTGCCATTCCGGAAATCCCGTTAATAGGGGTGCGTATTTCGTGGCTAATGTTTGCGAGAAATTGCTCTTTGGCTTTTTGCGCCCGTTGTAGTTCCTCAGCATCCTTTTTTCGCTGTGTGATGTCGCGGCAGTCGAGGATGTGACCCTCTATTTTTTCTTTATGCTTGAGATTTATCGAATTAAACTCCAAGTATTTATAGGTTCCATCTTTGCATAAGAATTGAAATTCGATCGACTCTGCATAGACTTTTCGCTTGATTTTCTTAAAGATGGAGATTAACTTTGGAAGATAGGAGACCGATAAAAAATTGAAAAAATTCTTTCCAATGAGACTGCTCGGTCGATAACCTAGTGTTTCTTTAACAGATGAATTTACATACTCAATGTTACCATTGTAGTCGATCACAAAAATTATGTCTGAACCATCTTCAACAACCGCCTTAAAGAAACCTCCTCTTTTAACGTATTTTTTTAGTTCACTCATAAGCTATATCCCCGCTTGTTCCATCTCCTTTAAGTACCTGTAAATGGATGACTTGCCAATGTCTAGTCGCCTGGCCACCTCAAGCACATTATCATCGTATTTTTTCAAAAAGCTCCTAATAATGTGGTAGGTATACGCCTGCAAAGTCATTTCCTTCTGCATAAAATTGTCAGTGTGTATCTGACTGTTAAATGAGATATCTTCTGCCTTAAGCTCCCGGCCATCGCTCAGTACTGCCGCCAATTCAACAATTGCTTTTAGTTCCCTTACATTACCAGGAAAAAGATATCCCAACAATTTTTTTCGGGCATCATCGCCTATTTTCATTTTAGGCATTTGATTCTCTCTGGTAAATTGATCGAGAAAATGCTTGCCAATCAAAATGATATCTTGGCCGCGTTCTCTTAGAGGGGGTAGATGTATAGGCAGACCAAGTAATCTGTAATACAAATCTTCCCGGAATGATTTCGCGCGTACTTCGTCCTGAAGATTTCGGTGGGTGGCTACTATAATGCGTACATCTAATTTCTGAACCTGATTGCTGCCTATGCGAGTAAGTTCTTTTTCTTGCAAAACCCGTAGTAGTTTTGCCTGAAGGCTGATATCCATTTCTCCGATTTCATCCAGAAACAAAGTGCCACCTTCGGCCTCTTCGAATTTTCCGATTCTTCGTTGCAATGCGCCTGTAAAAGCTCCCTTTTCATGACCAAATAACTCGGTTTCAATCAAATTCTTTGGTATCGCAGCAACATTGACGGCTATGAACGGCTTGTTCTTTCTTTTTGAATTGAAGTGAATGGCTTTGGCCACCAGTTCTTTCCCGGTGCCTGTCTCACCAGTAATTGAAACGGTAATAAGCGTTTTTACGGCTCTTTCAATATTTTGAAAAACCTTTTGTATTGATGTGCTATTTCCGATAATGCTCTTCTCGAAGTCATATTTCACAGAAATCTCTTGTTGGAGACGGCCAATTTCACGAATCAGCGTTGTTTTATTCCTCGCATTCTTGATCGAGTTGAGTATCCGGTCTTTGGCCTCCTCGTCTTTGGTGATATAGTCAAAAGCACCTGTCTTCAATAGCTCAACCGCAGTGCCAATCTTATCCTGAGCCGAGATAATGATTACGCTTATGTCAGGGTTGAATTCGCGAACGGCCTTCAACACTTTCTCTCCCGGCAGATCAGGCAAGGTGTAGTCTAGCGTAATTACTGAGGGCTGTTTGTAAAGATTATCGATGCAATCTTTGCCGCTGGCATAAAATTCTGTTTCAAAATCAGGATTTAGCGATAGCACATACCTCAAGAATTGGGTGTAAGTTGGGTCATCTTCAACGACAAAAATTTTTATTGGGTCTTTTTCGTACATCCGGTTGCTCTTTGTTTAAAAGTAATCGAAAACACTTAGTTATTAAGACAAAAGTTGCAAATTTTATACTAAATTCGAACCACACCTAAATACTATGACGCGAGAACTCAACAAGCTTTCCCCTTCCGAGGTTGATTTGATGCTAAAAGCTCCGTTACTTGTTTGCATTCTGATTGCGGGCGCTGATGACGATATTGATCGAAAAGAGATCAAAAAGGCTATTCAGTTGGCGCAAAAGAATCAAGGCAACGGGAAATCAAAGATGATGGAATTCTATCGGATTATGGCTGAGGACTTTGAGGATAAATTGAAAGTTATCATACAGTCACTTCCGCCCAAAGCAGCCCAGCGAGAACCAATAATTGTTGATGAACTTACTTGTTTGAATGATGTTTTTTCGAAGATCGATAAGGAATTAGCCTTTGAGTTTTACCGAAGCCTGCTTGAAATTGCAAGAAAAACAGCGGAGTCTTCTGGAGGCCTTTTGGGTCTCAATTCGGTCGGGGAAGAAGAGGCAAGGTTCGTGAACCTTCCTATGCTAAAAATCCCAACGCAGAAATAAAACACGTCCAATCAACTTCTCAAGTCGTAACTAGGAGGATGGCAACAATCTAATTTGTATTTTTCGGGGTCAATTTTGAAATACTTTAATGCCCCAAAATAGAAGTGTTTTTGATAGTTCAGCTATCCCATTCAGACTGGTGTTTGTCATGTGGTTATCGTTCAGTATTCAATTTTTCTACCAAATTGATTTAGGTTTTTTAGGAATCAAACCACGGAGTTTTTCTGGCTTAATAGGTATCTTAACTGCTCCTATGATTCATGGAAGCTATATGCACCTGCTGTCGAACACATTTCCGTTGCTATTTCTGGGCACTTTGCTTTTTTTCTTTTATGACAGAATTGGCTCAATCGTGTTCTTTCGATGCTACCTTTTCACCAACCTGCTTGTTTGGATTTTTAGCCCTCGCGTTTCCTACCATATTGGAGCCAGTGGTTTGATCTATGGGCTAGCTGCATTTCTAATTGTTTTTGGATTCTTGCGCCAGGATTTTTTGTCCTTGCTTATCTCTGTTGCGGTGGTTATTGCTTATGGTGGTATATTTTATGGCGTTATGCCGATGGACCCACGTATATCCTGGGAGTCCCACTTGGCCGGTGCATTGGTTGGAAGTGTAACGGCCTTTAATTTGGCGGACAAAAAAAGAATTCGTTGATATGGATGCCTCTGCAAAGAAAATAGTTGATCGGCTCAAGGCGAAGAAGTTTGACCCTGTGTATTTGTTACAGGGAGAGGAGACTTATTATATTGATCTGATTTCCAATTATATCGAAGCGCATGCATTAATGGAAAGTGAAAAAAGTTTCAACCAAGTAGTCCTTTATGGAAAGGACGCACCGGTTAACGTAATATTGACGAATGCAAAGCGGTTTCCAATGATGGCAGAAAGACAGGTGGTCATCGTTCGTGAAGCACAAGATATTCCAGATTTGCAAAAGGAATCGGGAACCAAACTATTGCTGGACTACCTTTCTCGGCCAGTACCCTCCACCATTTTGGTTTTGTGCCACAAGCACAAAACACTCGACAAGAGAAAAGAATTGGGTAAAAAGGCAGAGCAATTGACTACTTCCGCCACGTTTAAAAAGCCATATGAAAGCCATCTGCCTGAGTTTGTTGCAACTTATGTTAGCGACAAGGGCTTTCAAATGGAAGATGGAGCTATAAGGGTTCTGACAGAGTACGTGGGAAACGATTTGAACAGATTAGCTAACGAAATCGATAAAGTGCTTATTGGTGCCACGATCAATGAAGTGATTACTTCGGCAAAAGTGATGGCGCAAGTCGGCATCAGTCGAGAGTACAATATTTTTGAATTGCAGAAAGCGCTGATTGCAAAGGACACACTTCAGTTGACAAAGATATTAAACTACTTCGAGGGGAATGTAAAGAAGAATCCCGGCATCCCTTTGGTTGCCTTTCTATTTTCCTTTTTTAGCAAATTACTAGTCGCAGTTGCAACAGGTGATCGAAGTGAGAAAGGCCTTGTTACTGCTTTGAAGATTAGCCCTTTCGCTGTCAAAGATTATATAAGTGCATTGAGAAACTTCCGCCCTGATCAAATTGTCAGGAATATTTCGCTCTTGAAACAAGCCGATCTAAAATTGAAAGGTGTAAATGTGGGGAGTGAAGATGAAAGTCAGATTCTAAAGGAGCTGGTTTTTAAGCTGATATTCTGATAGTTACCTTCATTTAAGTCAACTAGAAGTTCGACTACCTATTTTTTCTTTTATTGAATATCTACTCTCGATTGTTCCACTAATTAGTAAGTTATTTGGTAGCTTTGAATTCGTGTAGCTGACTTATTTTTTGCACGCAATGATATTTTTTAAACGGAGTACTATACTAAGCACTGCATTTTACTGTTTTGTGGAAAAGCTTTTCATGAGAGTTCTTTTCACCTTTACCATTTGTCTTGTCGCAGTTCTATCGGTCAATTCACAAGACCTTCTATCGCAGCAAAAGATCGAGCAGACCTTTCAATTAGGTATCGACCAGATTAGTAGAGGGCAGTTTGGGCCTGCTCGCGAAAGCTTCTCAGACTTGACTACTCTGCTAAACCCCAGAGACCTACGTACGATCGATGCTGAATACTATCTCGCTTATTGTGCGCTTAACTTGTACCATTCAGATGCTGAAAAAAGATTTTCAAATTTTATAGTTGCTTATCCGAATCATCCCAAAGCCATCGTTGCTAATTTCGAATTGGCAAACTTCTTTTACATCGAAAAGAACTACAAAAAATCCTCCAGCTATTTTAGTAAGGTCAATTTTTCAATACTAAGCAACGAACAGCAAAACCGCGGCCGATTTAGATTCGGCTACAGCTTGTTCAGCCAACGATCCTTAGTTGAATCACTTGATCAATTCAACTTTATTAAATCGCAGGGGGGGCAGTATGGACCTGCTGCCAGTTATTACGCTGGCTTTATTGAGTACGGACAAAGTGATTTTGAGAACGCCTATCTGGATTTGCAACGCGCGGAGCAAAATGAGGCGTACGCCAAGATTGTTCCTTATCTATTGGCCAACGTTTACTACAAGCAGAAAAAGTATGACGAATTGTTAACATATAGTTCTCAACTAAGCGGCAGGGAAGGAGTTGGTAATTCCGAGGAGATTTCACTTCTGGTTGCCGAGGCCTATTTTAAGAAGGGAAGTAACAAAGAGGCGCTAGCCGCCTACACTACTTATTTGAATGGTAAAGAGGATACTGCTGACAAAGGCATTTTACTAGGAGCTGGCTATGCTGCTTTTATCTTGAGTGAAGATGACATCGCTCTGCGATATTTAAAATCCTCGTTTAGCGATACCGATTCGATAGGATATTATTCTGCCTACTACCTGGGGTCTTTATATCTGAAAAGACAACAAAAGCCGATGGCTCTTACGTCATTTGACATCGCGAGGAAGTTTAGATCCGACAAAAAGTTAGTCGAAGAGTCTACCTTTCAATTTGCAAAAATTGCCTATGAGTTAGGTCGGGCGGATCAGGCTATTGCCGAGTTTGAGAATTTGCTAAAGACTTTCCCGCAAAGCTCTTACGCAAACGAAATTAGAGAACTGCTTTCACAAGCCTATGTAAACGCCAGCAACTACAATAAAGCAATAGCCTATATTGAATCTTTGCCATCACGAAGTGTAGCAGTTGATAGAGCCTACCAGAAAGCAACCTTGCTTAAGGGCCTTGATCTTTTTAATCGCGAAGACTACTTGCAAGCGGATCAGTATTTTGAGAAATCAGTCCAGTATCCGATTAATCAGGATTATGTGGCTGAAGCGAATTTCTGGAGTGCGGAATCATTGTCAATACAAAAGCAATATGAGCAAGCTGCAACTCATTACTTAAAAATCGTAGGGTTAACAGGATATTCCAACCTGGATATTCTGTTGAAAGCAAGGTACGGCCTTGGATATTCCTATTTCAATTTGCAACAGTATGATCGCGCGCTTTTTAATTTTAAGGAATTTGCAAATAAGGCATCCAAGAGCCAGACAAACTATGCCGATGGCTTGTTGCGTTTGGCAGACTGTTATTATGTCTCAAAAGAATATCCAGTCGCGTTAGATACTTATAAAAGAGCAATTACGGCCAACTCTGTTGATTCAGATTACGCTCACTTACAGGCAGGTGTTATCCTCGGTGTTTTAAGAAAGTACACAGAAGCCTTTACAGAGTTCGATTTTTTTATGAAAAACTATTCAAAATCGAGATTCATGGACGAAGCCCTGTTTCAGCGTGCACAATTGGAATTTGAACAGGGCAACTATGCACTGGCGGTGGCGGACTATTCCAAGATTATTTCATTATTTTCATCATCCCGCTTTACACCATACGCCTTTACCCGAAGGGCAGCATCTTACTATAACCTCAAGGACTTTAATAAAACATCGGATGACTATATCACGGTATTGACAAACTACCCCAATCATCCGGCCGGATCAGATGTATTGCTTCCTTTGCAAGAGTCATTAAATCTGGCAGGGCGCTCAGCGGAGTTTGACAACTATTTAGCCGGGTATAAGAAGTCCAACCCGGATTCAAAGGGAATTGAATCAGTTGAGTACGAGACAGCAAAAAATCTCTATTTCAATCAGGACTATGCCAAAGCAATTCAGCGACTCGCCTTATATATCAACCAGTATCCCACAAGTCCACGTCATACTGAAGCAAACTACTACCTGGCTGAGGCAACGTATCGCTCAAAAAATTTCACTGAAGCGCTCCGTATCTATTACCAAATCAACCAGGATCAGACGTTTTCTTTTGCTAATAAAGTTGTCGCGCGCATCGCAGAGTTGGAATTTAAGCAAGGCACTTTTAACAAGGCAGTACCCGCGTTCCAACGCCTATCCCGAATCGCATCTAACAAAAAAGAACAAAGTGTGGCGTGGAATGGACTGATGGAATCATACTTCTTTTTGGAACAATATGACTCAGCTAAATCATATGCCGAAATTATTTTTCGAAGTGGTGGTGTTAATGCTGGAGTCGTCAATAAGGCCTCTTTGTACCTTGGGAAGATAGCCAAAGCACAGGGTGATTTTGAGGCCGCGAAAGATGAATTTATCGCTACCATCAATGCCGCACAAGACGAACATGGTGCTGAGGCAAAGTACTTACTTGGCGAGTTGTTCTATCTGGCCAAAGAGTATAAACAGTGTTACGAAACGTTGGTAAGTCTTAACACTGATTTTGCAAACTATCCAGAGTGGGTGGGTAAATCATATCTTCTACTATCCGATAACTTTCTAGCCGTTGGCGATTCTTTCAATGCAAAAGCAGTTCTAAAATCGCTGGTAGATAATTTTCCGATTGAATCGGTAAAACGCACGGCTTCTGAGCGATTGATCAAATTGGACGAAGTTGAACTTCAACGAATGCAAAAAGTAAAATCAGACACGCTAGAAAACGAACGCTAAATAGATGAGTAGGATAGTAAACTTTTGTATTCAAAGAAGTCACAATGCCGGGGGAATTTTAGGTGTCCTATTTTTTTTCTCAGCGCTGCTAACGGCTCAAGCCCAAGACCAGGGCGAAATTGAAAAAGTGGAAATTCAAATTGTCAAAGACAAGCAAATTGTGTTGCCAAAAATTGATCGCGGCTTTGATAAAGTCCCACCTCGACCAGCTGAACCAATAAAGCCGGAAATTACGTATTCGTTTAGGAAAGTCGATTTTAAAACTCCCGACTATAATCCTTCGATTCGTCCGCTCAAGTTGAAGACAGAGCCCATTAATAAATTGTATGGTAACTATGTGCGAGTTGGGTATGGTAACTATGCCTCTCCACTTATCGAGGGCTACCTAACTTCAAAGCGGGATCGGAATAAGTTTTACGGAGTTAAACTATCCCACCATAGTTTTGGAAGCGGCCCTGTAAATGGGGGGAGTTCGTCAAGTGGTTCAACCTCGGTGAAGGCTTTTGGAAATACGTTTAGCCAGACGATGAGTGCCGGTGGATTTCTTTCGTTTGAAAACTGGAACAATAAATTCTACGGAACGCTGCCTGGCGTTTTTACGGGAGATGCATCGGCTCAATCATACACAGTATACGCGTTGGGGGCAGATGTAAGCAATATCACCACATCCAATTTTGAATATAAGTTGGCGGGAGGATTTTCTTACCTAACCGATCATTTTACATCCAGTGAAAGCGAGATCAATCTGAACCTGACCAGCAGCTATAAACTCAAAAAATCGAATCGCATAAATTTGAATGCGGATTACTTTTTGATGACAAGGAAATTTGAACCACAGGCTGCTCGATCCAGACATTTGTTTAAGATTAGGCCTTCTTACCAATTCTCCCCAATAGAGAATCTGATGGTAACGATCGGTGTGAATACAGCTTTTCAGAATGACACCCTCGGAAGTATTAAGTCAGTCAATCTTTATCCGCATCTGATGGCTAACTACGAGTTGAGTAAATCAGTTCAAGTTTATGCGGGTCTCACGGGAGATATGGACAAAGTATCATTACACTCTTTGTCGCGAGAGAACAGCTGGATACGCCAAAATGTACTTCTCAATCATACCAATCGAACAGCGGAATTTGTAGGAGGGCTTAAAGGAAAAGTGGGAGGTAGCCTGGCCTTTCATACCGGGTTTGGCGCAGCGAATTTGAAGAACCTTTATTTCTATCAAAACGATTCAACAAAAGGCCAACAGTTTGCTGTAGAAGTCGATCAGGGTAACACTCAGCGCGTTAACATATTTGCCGATTTCAGCTATTCAGCAACCGAAAAAATTAGAACTTCCATTCGAGGAGACTACTTTGGTTATTCAACAGATAAGATTAAAGAGGCTTGGCATCGGCCAACCTATCGGGTTAGCATTCAGGCTTCCTACAACATTTACAATAAAATATTGCTTGATGCTGATTTCATTTTGCAGGGTGGGATGAAGGCACTTTCTATCGATGACCCAGCATTGCAGACATTCAAATCGGTTACGTTACCGGGAGCCTCAGATTTGAACTTTAAAGTTAGCTATCTGGTGTCTGACCAATTTTCGTTTTTTGTTAAAGCGAACAACATTTTGGACAACCAATACCAGTTGTACTTGTATTATCCCGTTCGTGGCTTTCAGGCACTGGCAGGGTTGACTTGGAGCTTCTAGGTGGCTTATTTGCAAGAAATTGCGTTATTTGTAGAGTAATTTAAAGTTAAACTTCAAGCCTATGTCATTTAGTAAGGAAGACGAGGAGAAAAAAGATTCAAGCCAAAACGAAGATGATTTCGGATTGCCTGACTTGGACTATAAACCCCTGGACCAACTAGAAGAAAATTCACCTGAACAACCGAGATCAGAGCCATCACCTTTGATGGAAGAGTTTGACGACTCTGCTTCAGCTGAAAAGAAGCCTATTCGAGAGGAGATCAGGTTTGAGCCCGAAGCGGAGCCAAAGTCAAAGGCCCCCATTTTTATTGCCATGATCATTGTGGTGGTTGTATTAGCTGCAGCCTTTCTTGTTTGGAAATATGTGATCGTGCCAAGCAACGAAAAAGCAAAACAAGAGCAGCTGGCAAAAGAGAAAGCCTTAAAAGTGCGTGAAGAAGAGGCTCGCCTCGCGAAACAACGTGAAGAAGAGGAGAGGCAACGCTTGGCTGCAGAAGCAGCTGCAAATGCGAAACCAGCAGAAGGAACAATCGAAGTATTGGAAAATCCTACCAAGAGATACTACGTGGTTATAACCAGCGCAGTGGATGCCGACTTGACGTTGGACTATGCTAAAAAGTTGAGCGCTAAGGGTGTCAGTTCGAAGATTATCCCTCCTTTTGGAAAGTGGAAATTCAATCGATTGGCTATTGCGGACTTTGATAATTTTCAAGCAGCACAATCACAGGCAGATGCAGCAAAAGCTGATTATGGCGATGCCGTTTGGGTAATCAGGTATTGACAATAGCAGCCTTTTTTGAACATTATATTTTTTGAACTTATTCTTTTAGAAGTATTCAATGACCCTTGGACAAATAGTTACACAACCCACTACACTAGATCAGACCATTTCCATTATGGAGCTTGCACTGGCAGGTGGCTGGCTGATGATTCCGATCGTGCTTTCTTCCTTTGTAGCTATCTACATTTTTGTGGAAAGAATAATTACCATTAACAAAGCGAACGAGAGTCCGGATGCATTCATCGGCAAGATCAAGGAGCTTGTTTTAAAAGGGGATATCACAGCAGCGAAAATGTTGTGCAATCAGCATGATACACCTGTGGCCAGAATGATAGAGAAGGGTGTCTCTCGAATCGGAAGTCCATTGAAAAATATAGAAGCATCTATTGAGAATGTAGGGAAAATTGAGCTCTTTAAACTGGAGAAGAACCTGTCGGTCTTGGCCACGGTATCGGGTGCTGCGCCAATGATGGGTTTTTTGGGCACTGTGATTGGTATGGTACAAGCTTTCATCTCCATTGCGCAAGAGGAGGGGTCAGTGAGTCCGAAGTTGTTGGCGGATGGTATTTACACTGCTATGATAACAACTGTGGCCGGCCTCATCGTAGGAATCATTGCCTATCTCGGTTATAATTTTTTGGTGACTCGAGTTTCGAAAGTGGTAAACAAAATGGAGTACTCTGCAATTGAGTTTATTGATCTTTTGCAAGAACCCAGGTAAACATGAATCTGCAAACAAGAAATAAAGTTGATTCGGCCTTCAACATGGCATCCATGACGGATCTGATCTTCTTATTGTTGATATTTTTTATGCTTACGTCCTCGTTTGTTACTCCGTCAGGCCTACCGGTAAATTTGCCGACCAGTAAGGCAAGCACTATTGAAGTACAGAAGGTGTCGATAACCGTAACAAAGGATTTACAGTATTTTGTAAATGATAAAAAGGTTACAAAAAATTCGTTGGAGACGGAATTGAAAAAGGAATTAGCAGGGCCCAGTGGGGTTGTCATCTTACATATCGATGAAAGCGTGCCCACCAAAGAATTGGTTTTTGTGGCTGGTATTGCAACGTCACTAGAGGCGAAAGTATCCATTGCCACTAAACCTAAATAGTGATGCTAAACCCAATGGAACGAGAAATGAAAAATAAGCGGATCGCATTCGCTACTTCACTCGGCATACACACTATTGTGTTATTAGTATTCATTTTTTTAGTCGCGTGGCGAGCTCCTGATCCGCCTCTACCTGAATTTGGAATTGAACTCAACTTTGGATTGGATAGTCAAGGAGATGGCGACCAGCAACCTGAAGATCGTCCGGGTTCAGAGGAAGTCGATACTGAAAGCATCCAGCCAGCAGAGACTCAACCAAAGGAAGAAGTAGCAGAAGAGAAACCTGCAGAAACTCAGGTTGTTTCAAAATTAGAGAGCCCGGTGGTTGTGAAGGAAGAGAAAAAAGAACCCGTTGTTGAGAAGCCAAAAGAGAAGGTAGACAAGACAGAGAAAGTAAAACAGCCGGTTGAGAAAAAGGAAGAGTCAAAGCCGAAGGTAGCCGAATCTGTAAAGGGTAAGGAATCTCCAAGTCACGGTGACGATCCGGGAAAAACGGGTGATAAGGGAAGCCCACAAGGCAAGCCAGATGCAAAAGCCCTTTATGGAAAACCAGGCGGAGGCGGGGGAGGCGATGGTATTTCGCTGTCAATGTCAGGATGGGCGTGGGCAGATCAACCAAAAATTCCCGATTTGCCGGACAACGAAGACGGAAGAATTGAATTTGAGATAGAGTGTGATGAAAGTGGTGAGATTGTTCAAATTAAAACCACACAGCGTGGACTAAGCCCAAAGGCCGAACAACTTTTAAAAGAAGAGATTAGAAAAAATTCACTCGTGCGAACCTCGTCAGGTAAGGCACCTGAACGCTCCAAGGGAACAATTGTCTTTGTGCTAAAGACAAAGTAAAAAAGATCTTTTTTGACCTGATTATTTTGTCTTGTAAAGTCCTTCGGCTATTTTTTCGGGTATAGCTTTTGGCATAAAGTAAGTTAGCTGAACAGAGATCCAGTTTACAAATCCAGGTAGTATTTCAGCTTTGCCTTTGAACATTCCATCAATCGCTATTTTTGCAACAGGCTCGGGCTTCATGCTAAATTTCTCGGCCTTTTCTTTCATTGACTCCATCCCTGCGCGATCAATGAAGTTTGTCGAGGTGGCACCAGGGCTTAAGCAAGTAACCGAAATAGGAGTGCCTTTCAATTCCATTCGTAGTCCTCGTGTGAACAATACGACAAATCCCTTCGTAGCCGCATAAGTAGCGAGGGTAGGCACCGCCTGGTAGGAAGCCGTGCTCGCTACATTTAGAATATATGATTTTGAATGCCGCTTCAATTCAGGAATCATCGCTTGGCACAACTGAACCACCGCATTCATATTCAGTTGCATCATGTTATTGAGTTGATCCCAAGGTGTAGCTTCTACAGTACCCCAGAGACCATAACCTGCGTTGTTGATTAGAATATTTACTTCAAATGAGTTTTCGGTAAGCCAATTGGTAAGAACTGTGGCTGCGTTTTTTTTGCTTAGGTCCAGACTTAGAAACTCAACTCTAACTCCAAATTCGCTGGCGAGTTGCCTGCTCAATTCTGACAGTCGATCTCGTGAGCGCGCAACGAGTATTAAATCAATTTTCCGTTGAGCTAATTCTCTTGCCATGCAGAGACCAATGCCTCCACTTGCTCCGGTTATTAAAGCGAAAGGCATTTGCTACTTATTTGTAAGCAGGCCTGCAAATCGCTGATAAAAGAGCGGCTTGCTGTTTTCGGTTCTTGGCTTAAACTTCCCAGTAATGATGGGTATATACATCACTCTTCTTCTACTTTTTTCGCCAATAAACGGAGATCTCGCTACTCTATGCCACAAGCGCCCATCATGTACAGTAAGATCTCCTGGCTCAACATTCAATCCAATTTCGCTTTTATCAGGCTTATGACTGATAAAATAAAACTTTTTGAAAAGCAGTGTCCTTAAGCCTTGATTGTGAGTGCCGGGTATCAAGCGAAGACCGCCATTATCAGTAGTAGAAGTATCCATATGTATACCTACGTTCAACATGGGCAGGATCTTTTGACCTTGGAACACATCGCGTAAAGCATCCGTATGCCAGCCAAGCTGTGTGTAATTGCTTTCTTCTGTGTTGATGTAATGATTGAATACCAAGCCATCTTTCTCAGTCTCACCTATCCGGCAATCCTCAGTTCCAATTAAACTGAATAATGCCTTTAATCGAATATCCTTCAGTAAATCTGCAAAAACAGTACTGTGCTGATTTAGAAATGCAAATCGCTGAACGATTGTCTTTCCAGTGATATCCGTGCCGTATTTGATAGGTACACCATTTATCATTTTGTACCCTTGGCTAACCCACTCATCCTGAATTTTCTCTGCATCCCTGAGCAGGATATCAACCATTTCTTTCGAAATGAAATTCTTGAAATGGATAAAGCCATTCTTTTCAAAAAACTCAATTTGATCCTTCGTAAGACTTTCGCCTAAAGTAAATTCCGGATAAGGATTCTTGCTCGTCAATGCGTGCTTGCCATTCTTGGCTACGCCATTCACCTCCATATTTTAGTATTAGCTTAAAACAACCCCAAAGTTACATTAATTTTATGTATTTGATAAACGGTAAAATTGTGGAACAGTTCAAAAAAAGCTTGATTTTGTTCAGTTTACCAATAAAATTCAATTCCGACCAAATGACAACCTATTCAGAGCCACAATGCCTTTATAAACAGCAAAAGTCACCAAAAGTGCACCGATTACATCTATCGTGTAGTGAACTCTTTGCCAGACTAATAAAAATCCTATTAAAACAGTAGACAATATAAGGATTGTCTTTATCCAGGTTCTCCTTTCTGCCAGTGAAACAATGAACAGTGTTGATGTATGCCCTGAGAAAAACAAGTCCTTAGTAAAAGCTGCATTTCCGCCATAGGCTACCTTTTCCAAAAAAGGATCAACGAGAGGAATGATTCCCTCCGGTGTTTCCAAGGTAAAAACATACAAACAGAGAAGTCGCAAAAAATTGACTACCACGTAGCATTGAATAATCACCAGTATCTTTTCAGGACTAGAAAAATTGACAAAAAGGAACAGAGCCGGGGCGCCAAAGATCAGTACAAATATGACGGGCGACCAATCTCGAGGCTTTAGTAGCTGAAAGGCATAATCGTTTAACCGAGGCCCGGGCTTGTGGAGTAAAACATTGTTGAAGAAATAGGGGAGCACCATCACGAAAACCACAAGCCCAACCAGCCAGACAAACATCAGTAGCACATACTTTCTGTTCGCGACAGCTTCTTTCCAGGTAATAGGCATGAATTAGGCTGTTACTTCAATCAAAAAATGATTTCTTCTTCCCTTTTGTGCCAGTAGGAACTTGCCATGTAGAAGATCAAAATTGGGTCTACTAGCAGGGTCGCTTACTTTGTTTTTGTTGATGCTAACTCCTCCTGCCTGGATCATCTTTCGCGCCTCTGCTTTCGATGGAAAAATAACCGACTGTGTTTGAACAGAAAGAAGATCGGTTACATTCGCGCAATTTTGCCAATCAGACTGACTGATTTTCGCATGAGGCACTCCCTCCAGTACGGCTAACAGTGTTTCTTCATCTAGCTTTTGAAGGTCTTCAGTGGCTGAATTGCCAAACAATATGTTCGATGCATTGACAGCTGTTTCGTACGCATTCTGTGAATGAACTCGAATGGTTATGTCCTTTGCTAATTCTTGTTGGAGTTTGCGCAAATGAAGTGCCTGTTGATGTTCAGCGACCAGCTGTTCTATTTCTGATTTACCTCTTTGAGTGAATATTCGAATGAAGTTGGCCGCATCTTCATCAGAAGCATTCAGCCAGTATTGGTAGAATTTGTAAGCTGAAGTTCGTTTGGGGTCCAGCCACACATTCCCTTGTTCGGATTTACCAAACTTACTTCCATCTGCCTTTTTGATCAGTGGGGTGGTGAGCGCAAATGCCTCACCGTCTTCTTTCCTCCGAATCAATTCGGTCCCCGTTACAATGTTGCCCCATTGATCAGAACCGCCCATTTGCAGTTTACAATTCATGTTCTTGTACAGCCAATAGAAATCATATCCTTGCACTAATTGGTAGCTGAATTCTGTAAATGACAGACCTGTTTCGAGTCGATTCTGAACCGAGTCTTTAGACATCATGTAGTTGATGGTGATGTGCTTGCCCACGTCACGGATAAAATCAAGGAAGCGAAAATTCTTAAACCAATCATAGTTGTTCACTAACTCAGCTCTGTTTTCTCCGTCCTGGAAGTTCAAGAACTTTGCTAATTGACCTTTTACGCAGGCTACATTGTGATTCAATTGCTCTTCTGACAAAAGATTGCGTTCAGCCGATTTGCCGGAAGGATCGCCCACCATTCCAGTAGCACCGCCCACCAGTACCACTGGTTTATGGCCCGCTGCCTGAAAATGTACAAGCGTCATGATCTGAACAAGATTCCCGATATGCAGTGAGTCAGCAGTGGGATCAAATCCTATATATCCGGCCGTTACCTCTCGGCTTAACTGAACTTCCGTTCCCGGCATAATGTCATGGATCATCCCACGCCACTTTAGTTCTTCCACAAAATTTGTCTTCATTAAATTAAAAAAATTGAGCGGCAAATATAACCTCTAAAAGCAACTTGAGCGCATTAGAAACTGGAATCATGCAAATACATAAATCCTTATAATTAACTGTATATTAAATAGATGTATACATTTAACTGAAGTAACTATTCATATTTAAAATTCAATTCATTTTTCATTGTTTTGGACTTCTAATTAAACCGACCTATGCAGCAACCCGATTCACTGAACCTTGTGGCCGATTTTCATCGAACCTTCAAGCACCCCATTCTACCAGCGCCAGCAATCCCAGATGAAAATAGGTGCAAGCTACGTGTGGCACTATTGGCGGAGGAATTGAAGGAGCTCGAGGTGGCAATTCTCAACAACGATATTATTGAAGTGGCCGATGCTTTTTGCGATCTTCAATATGTACTCTCAGGTGCGATTTTAGAGTTTGGCCTTGGCGAAAAATTCAAAGCTTTATTTGAAGAGGTGCAGCGATCAAATATGAGTAAAGCATGTTTGACTGAAGACGAAGCCATAAAAACGGTTGATTACTATAGGGATAAAGACGGAACCCACTGTTTTTATAAAGAAGAGGCAGGAAAATGGCTGGTGTATAGATCGAGTGACAACAAGACAATTAAGTCTATCAATTATTCTCCTGCAAGCCTGGAGAGAATGCTCGTGTAATCAAACAAAAAACTCCAATTGAAATACGATATCCTGCCCCCGCTGTTGGATGGGATTGACGGCAATGATTGCCAAATCATTAAACGCTTTGATAAATTCGGTACGGCTGATCCTAATTTTGCTTACGCCTGGCCTCACCTTATGATACTGCATACGCCCCGACTTGTTGGCCGTAGCACTATACATGTACTCAAATTTAATCGGGGTAGGAGAGGGGATGTATCTCATTACGGTCTCAAGCGTAGCATTTGACAAATTCGAGATGCACAAAACTATTTTGCACAATAGCGTACTGGTTTAACAATGTGTAGGCCCATTCCGGCACGTAATTAAATCGCCTTTCACACTCTTCAATCTTTGAGCATAACTCATTGATATAGAATCTAATCTGAGCAGCATTTCTACAATTGCTTGGCTTCTCGAAGTTTCTGGATGTGAAATTGCGTAACTCCATTTCCACTTTTTTCATTTCGAAATCGTTCATATATTGTGTATTAATACACAATATTATATCATTTATAGAAAATATAAAAATATTTATAGTGTATAATTGCACAATTTCTCAAAACGGCCGAAATTTGGTTGATTTCACACATAATGGGACCAACCTACAACGGCAAAATATTCTCTATATTTAAAAAAAATTGGGTAAACGCTATGGATGAGAGTTCGTTTCTAAAAGCTTGGTACAGTGTGATGTTTATTGGGGTGATTGCAATGATTGCATTATCAATCATTGTCTATCTAGTGTATAAAATGCGAGTGTCTTCTTTTTCGGATCAAAAACAAAAGCATGACTTCATTAACTTGAACGAAGTTAGGTGGTATAAATGGTCTTATTTTTTGTTAGGAACAGCAGGGGCATTTGCAATCAATATTTATGGTGAGGAAAAGTATAACGATATTGGACTTTGGTTTTTTGTTCGATTCTTTGTTTCGATATGTGCTGCCACGCTTACAGGATATGTGGCATCTCTAGTTCTCGATTACTATTATCCTTCTGTATTAAACGCAAAGCTTAGAAAACTACGCTACTCACCTAGGGTGAATCCAAGGACGGGCAATAAAATGAAGCTGCTCAGCGAATCGGAAGAAGATGTCCATCTTGATGAAGGTATGCAGGCAGAAGAAAGCTTGTTTTCAATGGATTATGATGTCTGGATTGATGAAAAGACTTCGGATATCAAGATTGAAAAGTACAATGGGCATCTGATTGCATTGCAATGCAACAATTGCGGATTTTACACCATGAAAGTAAAGCGGGAAGAGATTGTTGAGAGACATGAGGATGGCTCACCAAAGGAACTATTGAAGCACTATCAGTGTACTTACTGTGAGAATGTTAGATCTACTGTATTTAACGTTTCCAAAAAGGAAGCGGACGACTACAAAGCACTTGGACTGCATGTAAAGAGCGGGACGAAAAATGTAGCGTTGGTCAAAATTGATCTCCATTCAAACTTTGGCAAGAAAAAATCGTTTGAGTTCTCATCTGTCGAGGAGGCACAGAAGTTTCTGGCTGAGTTTGATTTTGATAAGTTGGCATGATCTTAGAAGTCCTTTTTTGAATTTTATTTTTTTTTCATGAGACGTATACTGGTTGCTCTTTTTTCGTTCATTTCACTTTTTTCCTATTCTCAAGTTGTCCCAAAGGACACCGTTATTGCCGCTAAGCCCGTTTTTGGGAAAGAGGCAAAATTGATTGCTGAGATTCTAAATGCCAATCATTACCGGAAAATTAAACTAGGCGATTCGTTGTCATCAGCCATACTTGACCGTTTTGTCTCAGAATTAGACAATAACAAATCCTACTTTCTAGACAGCGACATTAAATCATTTGAGAAATACCGTTTGATAATTGATGACTTGACAAAGGGTGAAAATGTGTCACCAGCCTTCGAGATTTATCGGGTTTTCAGAAAAAGGTATACAGAGCGGATGAATGTTGTGCTCGATAAATTGGTCGACTCAGACTTCGACTATTCTGCCAATGAGTTCTATGAGACCAATCGAGAAAAGGAACCATGGGCAAAATCAACTGACGAGCTAAATGACATTTGGCGAAAAGTAATCAAGAGTCAAGCGTTAAGCTTGAAATTGGCTGGTAAGAAGCCAGAGGAAATTAAAGAAACGCTGAAAAAACGCTATGAGCGTTCAGCTAAATCAGTGTCGCAATTCAATTCAGAGGATGTGTTCAGTTTGTACATGAATTCCATCACTGAAGCTTTTGATCCACACACCAATTATCTGTCGCCCAAAGCTTCTGATCTATTTAAACAGGGGATGAGTTTATCCTTAGAGGGTATTGGAGCACAATTGCAAACCGAGAACGATTTTACAAAGATCGCCAAGATCATTCCGGGAGGTCCTGCCGATAAATCCGGACTTTTGTTCGCCAATGACCTGATCACCGGAGTAGCGCAAGGCAAAGACGGAGAGATGGTGGACGTCATTGGCTGGCGTATCGATGATGTTGTCAAACTGATTAAGGGGCCAAAGGGAACAACTGTTCGCCTTCAAATACTTGCCGCCAAAACTGGTGTGAGTGGCGCTTCTAAAGAGATTTCGATTGTTCGTGAAAAAGTAAAGCTGGAAGATCAGGCGGCCAAGAAACAAGTTGTGAACTATCAACTTGATGGGAAGGATATGAAAATGGGGGTGGTCACACTGCCGAGCTTTTATATGGATTATGATGCTTATCAGCGGGGAGATCAGGATTTCAGAAGCACAACACGCGATGTTAGAAAGTTAATTGGAGAATTGAAGACAGAAGGAGTTGATGGACTTGTTATGGATCTTCGAAACAATGGGGGAGGGTCATTACAAGAAGCGATTGACTTGACAGGTCTCTTTATAAAAGAAGGTCCGGTGGTGCAGGTAAAGAGTTCCGACAATCGTGTAGAGGTACACCCTGATGAAAATAAAGAGGTTTTTTACAGTGGGCCACTCGTTGTGTTGACGAATCGGTTCAGCGCATCAGCGTCTGAGATATTTGCGGGGGCCATACAGGATTATCAGCGAGGGGTGATTGTAGGTGAATCAACTTTCGGAAAAGGAACTGTTCAATCAGTGTATGATTTGAACCGAATTCTGAACGAGAAAGAACCAGTAGGTGACTTAAAAATCACCCTCCAAAAGTTTTATCGGGTTACCGGAAGCAGTACCCAGCATAAAGGTGTCGTGCCTGATATTTTGCTACCCAGCGCATTGGACGCTGCTCGTTTTGGAGAGAGTGCAAGCCCAAGTGCTTTGCCATGGGACGTGATTAAAGCTGCTTCTTTTCAACGTTCCATTGATGTCAATGAAAAGACGATTGCCAAACTCAACCGTTCGTATTTGGATCGTACAAAATTTGACACGACCCTAAAAAAGTACATTCGTGAAACAGAAGAGTTAAAGATCAATCTTAATCAGTCCAGGGTTTCATTGAATGAAGTTACTCGCAAAAAAGAATTGGAAGAGATTGAAAAGAAAAAGCTAACGGATAAGTTGGACACAAAACTCCCGGCAAGTAAAGAGGGATTGCCTGTAACCGACTTAACCAAATTGCAGGACGAATTTTTGCGTGAGGGACTATTGATTCTATCCGAACTGTTGTCTAAGCGAATTGGATAAGAAATAGACTTCTTGAGTTTGCCTATTTAGTAACAGGTATCGGATTGAGTATGTAGCCTTTATCTGTTAACAACTTAAGAAGTCCTTTTTCCCCTTCTAAGTGTGAAGCGCCCACAGTAATAAATGAAGGATTCTCTTTCATCATTTTTTCGATTTTTGGCAGCCATTCTGCGTTCCTTTTATAATAGAATTCTTCGACAAAAATCGGATTGTTCTCGACTGGATGTAGCGTGTACTGAAAAATTTCTTCCAGCGACTCTTGTGGATATTGCTCCATCATCTTCTTGAATTCAGCTTTTTGTTTCTCAAAATTGTCGATACTGTGAAGAAGCGCTTTGACCTGGTTATAAATTGGATAAGCGTTAATCGCTTGTGCTTCGCGGTCTATTGATTCAAGACTGTAAGTGGTCAATTTCTTCTTTTTGGCAGCCAACAAAAGTTCGATATCATAAAACTTTACTTTTTCGCCCAGCGAGAGTCGCGTCATCAAAATGGACAAAGTAAGGGGTTTGATGATACTATATTTAGAGTCGAATGTAGACTTTTTGATGCCAAACTCTTTTTCAAAAAACACCTGGACTTTTTTATAATCTCCAGCAGAAAGTGCGGTTGAGAGTGATTCTCCTTTCGGGAAGTGAACGGCTTTGTTTAATTCATGCTGCGCATGGTGGTCCACCTGGTCCTCAATTGCAAATACTTTGCATTCATTCATCTTGCTGCTCACTTGCTTCGGTATAAAAAATTCCTTTTCCCCGGTAAATTTTAGCGTCCCCAAAAGGTAGGAGGTCTGGGTAAGGCCGTTTCCTTTAATTTCCCAAAGAACTGAACTCTGTGCAAAGCTACTTAGTGACAAAACAGATAAATAGAAGAGGAAGCCTAGGATTTTCATTTGGAATGGGTTAAACAGTTTGCAAATAAAGCGAATTGGTGCCAATAAGAAAACGTCCATACGTGCACACGCTTCGAACATTTTTACCAGATGGTAAGGACCCGCTTTTTTTACCTAAAACTAGTTACTTACCAACCAATCGCTATAGAATTTATCGTTTTTAACTATAATTTGCAGAAGAAACCTTTTATCTTTTAATCAATGAGCGAAGAGCTGCTAAAAGCTGTTATTCAATTTTTTGCCATCGTTTCAAAAGAGCGCATTACGGAAGATGAGAGAGCGATTATAAAGGAATTTTTATCGCTTCACTTGAATCAGGATGGTACTCGCTATTACCTTTCTCTTTTTGACGATTTCTGCAAAGACAATAAGAGGTTAGCCAATGGCTCCCTCGAGAACTTGGATGAAGCGACACAGGAATTTGTTGATGACTGGGCTCAGATTATGCAGATTTCCAAAAAGGTAAATCAAGCGCTGACCACTCAGCAAAAGGCGGTATTGGTCATCAAGATTATAGAGCTTGTTTTTGCTGATGAAAACCTTTCAGAGCGTCAAAGCAATTTGATTTTTTACATTAGCGAAGCGCTAAAAATTTCGCCAAAGGATTTCCGGGCTATGCGCTCGTTTGTGTTGGGGCACGACATCGATGAGTTGGCCTCAAAAAATATCCTTGTCATTGACGAAGGTTCAGATGAAGTAAATCATCCAGGGCCCCGCATCATTGCCCGTAATCTTACTGGGCTTATCGCGGTGTTGCGATTGCAGGATACGGAGACTTATTTTATCAAGTATCTAGGTATTACGCCACTGACCCTCAACGGAGTTACTTTAAAGAGCCGGAAAATTGCTGTATTCCCCACCGGTAGTACCATTCGCGGCTCTAAAATTGAACCGATTTATTATAGTGATGTTGTAGGGAAATTCCTTTTTGAGGAGAGTGATAACGAGATAAGCTTCATCGCAGACCATTTGTTTTACCACTTCAAAAGCGGTAGGGCAGGACTTCAAAATGTTAACATTGCCGAAACGGGAGGGAAGCTGATTGGTTTGATGGGGGCAAGCGGATCTGGTAAGTCTACATTGCTAAACGTATTGAACGGATCGGAGAAGCCATCGAGTGGGAGAGTGCTAATAAATGGAAATGATATCCATGCGCATTCGAACAAGTTGGATGGGATTGTGGGTTTTATTCCGCAAGACGACTTGCTGATTGAAGATTTGACGGTGTTTGAAAACCTATACTACAGCGCCCGTCTTTGTTTTGGGCATTACACGCGGCAACAGCATGCAGAGTTGGTGGAGCGAGTTCTGTTAAGTTTGGGTTTGTCAGAGATCCGGAATTTGAAAGTGGGTTCTCCCTTAGAAAAAACCATAAGCGGTGGTCAACGAAAACGATTGAACATTGGACTCGAGTTGCTGAGAGAGCCTACTATTCTTTTCGTTGATGAACCCACTTCCGGTTTGTCGTCACGCGACTCGGAGAATATTATGGATTTGCTCAAAGAACTTTCGCTGAGGGGCAAAATGATTTTTGTAGTGATTCACCAGCCCTCGTCTGATATTTTCAAGATGTTTGATACGTTGATCATTCTGGATGTGGGCGGATTTCAGATTTATTATGGCAATCCTGTCGAGTCTGTCAATTACTTTCAAGACATTATTAATGCGGCCAATAAAACACCTGGCGCTTGCCCGGAGTGTGGAAACATAAACCCGGAACAAATTTTCAACATCATTGAAACGAGGGTGGTCAATGAATATGGCCGGTTTACGCATACGCGTAAAGTATCACCCGGGCAATGGTATCAGTACTTCAAACAGAAGATGCGGATTCCAAAAGTCGAAGAAGTCAATGATCCCTTACCCGTCACACAAAAAATTCCAAACCGCCTCAAGCAGCTATGGGTTTTTATCATCCGCGATGTGCTATCCAAGGTGGCCAACCGGCAATACGTGACTGTTAACCTGCTACTGACTCCCACACTGGCATTTTTCATTGGATTTTTTGTAAAATATTATGAAGCGGTTGGTGTTGAAAACCCTTCGTATACTTTCTTTAACAACGACAATATACCCGTCTACTTTTTTATGAGCATTGTGGTCGCATTGTTCGTAGGCTTAATTGTAAGCGCAGAGGAAATTTTTCGCGACCGAAAAATCAAAAAGCGAGAAAAGTATTTACAATTGAGCAACGGCAGTTATCTGATATCGAAAGTTATTATCTTGTTTGTGCTTTCGGCCGTTCAGACGTTTACTTTTATATTGGTCGGTAATTGGTTACTCGAGATTCCCTTTAGTGAAATCCGCTATTGGATGATCTTATTTTCGTGCTCGTGCTTTGCCAACATGCTGGGGCTGAATATTTCTTCAGCGTTCGATTCGGCCGTGACGATCTATATCTTGATTCCTATTTTGATCATTCCGCAGCTACTACTGAGTGGAGTAGTTATCAGCTTTGACAAGTTTAATCCAAAAGTAGGTTCTCCCAACGGGATCCCGATCTTTGGTGAGCTGATGGCTTCGCGTTGGGCTTTTGAGGCGTACATGGTGACACAGTTTAAAGATAACCCCTACGAGAAACAGTTTTATCAGCTCGACCAAAAACGCGCGATCGCTGACTATAAAAGGATTTATTATTTACCGCAACTGGAATCGCAGTTGGCTCATATTATCAACCACCGGAATGAGTGGCGAAGCTCCAATCCCACTAATACGACACGTCAGGCTATGGATCTGCTTCGCAATGAAATAAAGGCAGAGTTGAATTCGATTGGTCGTGAAAGGTTTCCCGATGTCGAGCAAATTGCAATCGGTAAGTTTGACTCTGTTATGTATGAAAAAGTGCATCGGTTTCTGGGAACGTTAAAAGAATACTACGGCATTCGCAATCGAAATGCAACAGCAGAAAAAGAGAAGCTAATGATGGAACTGACGAATACACCTGAAAAGAAATTAGCTTTTGATGATCTCAGAATGCGGTTTCAGAATCAAGCCGTCACGAATTCAGTAGAAAATACAAACGCGGTGGTTCGTATCGCGTCCTGGAAGGGGGAGTTGGTTCAAAAAATATATCCTATCTACTTTGACGATCATCGTCCAACCAATCAATTTGATTTTAGAGAAAACTTTTATGTGCCCACGAAGCTTTTTTTAGGCAAGAAGTACGACACACTTTATTTCAACGTGGCTGTCATTTGGTCAATGACCATATTCCTTTTTATAACATTGTATTTTGACTTGTTGAAAAAGGCCATCCACAGCCTCGAGATGCGTAGAAAATACAAACGCAAAGGCTGAGCAGGTCTTTTTTATTTTTTATATCATTGCTGGTTCCAAGTTGCCTAGTATCTTTGAAAAAAATACTCACCATGAAAACAAGTAAGCTATCCTACCTTTTAATATTGATTTTTTGCGGCCTTTTAAGTTGCACTTCAAAGACAGAAAGTACTGAAACTACAGAATCCGTTTCCACCGACTCAGAGGAATGGAAAGAGATGGATTCGTTTCACATGATTATGGCCGAGGCATTTCATCCCTATAAAGACTCCACCAATTTGGCGCCTGCCAAAAAATTAGCGGAAGAAATGGCCACTGAAGCTGAGAAATGGGCGGCCGCTGAGCTACCCGAAAAAGTAAACACAGACGCGGTTAAGGAGAATTTGCAAAAGTTAAAGACGGATACAAGGGCATTGGCCGACTTAATCAAAAGTGGTGCAGATGACGCAGCCGTGGGGTCATCATTAAACGCACTTCATGACAGCTTTCATTCGATCATGGAAGCCTGGCACGGGGATAAGCACGAGCACGAAAAGCATTAAAACAAATACCTATCCAAACCAGAAGCGGGTTGATTGATTTATCAACCCGTTTTTATTTATAACAAGGTAGCGATATGCTAAAGGTTGCCTGGGCTGAATCGTATGTGTTGCCATTGCCCCTGAATCATCGATTTCCGATGAGCAAGTATGAGGTCTTGCCGCAGCAATTGCTTCATGAAGGAACCCTTCGGCCTGAAAATTTTTTTGCGCCTCAACCCCTCGAACGAAGCCGAATTTTGGCAGTACACGAGGAAAGCTATTGGAATCGACTAAACGAATTAGCGCTTGAACCTGCGGACATCAGGCGAATTGGATTTCCGTTGACCAGAGAGTTGGTGACTCGTGAAATAACCATCGCAAATGGAACAGTTCAGTGCTCACTGTTTGCGTTGCAAAATGGTGTAGCCATGAACATCGCTGGTGGCACGCATCATGCGTTTACTTATAAAGGAGAAGGGTTCTGTCTTTTGAATGATATAGCTATCGCAGCACGCTATTTGTTGGACGAGGGATTAGTAAAACAAATATTGGTCGTTGACTTAGACGTGCATCAGGGCAATGGAACTGCACAGATATTTAAGTATGAGTCTCGTGTCTTTACCTTCAGCATGCATGGCCAGAATAACTACCCGTTGCACAAGGAGAGATCTGACCTCGATATTGGACTAGCCGATTTTACATGTGACGCGTTTTATTTGAATACGCTGCGCGCCAACCTTGCCAATTTGCTGGAGCAGATTAATCCTGATTTCCTTTTCTTTCAGTCAGGTGTGGATATTTTGGATACGGATAAGCTGGGTAAGCTTAGTGTTAGTAGGGAAGGATGTAAAGAGCGAGATCGTATCGTACTAGAGGCCGCAAAAAGGTGTGGCATCCCCCTGGTGGCAAGTATGGGTGGCGGCTACTCAACCGATTTTCGCGATATTATAGAAGCGCACGCCAATACATTCCGATTGGCCCAGGAGATTTTCTTCTAAGAGAAATTACTGATTCGTCTTTTTGATTTCAGACCTAAAGATTATGTCCCACAGTACAGACGTAACACCATATCCGTGGTCAGAGTCAGTATAGTGGTGAAGCATGTGGTGCTGCTTCAACTTCTTTAAAACGGGATTGGAGAAATTGCCGTGATGGAAAGCATAGTGAAACATGTCGTAACACAAGTAGCCAGTAAGGAAAGAAGCAAAGAAAATAGGTAGGTAATTGGCAGGTATCACCTGGCTAAACAAAAAGTAAAAAAGCAGCGCCAACGGGACACTTACAGAAGGAGGTAATACTAACCGAAGCGCATCATTTGGATAATCATGGTGAATACCGTGGAAAATGAAGTGCAACCGCTGTCCCCATTTTGACTTGGGCATGTAGTGGAAAATAAACCGATGCAATACGTATTCGGTCAACGTCCAGAAGAGTAAGCCGGCTGTGATGGAAAGAATGATCTCGACTGCGGATAAGCCTTTCACGGAGAAACCTTTCCAACCGAAGAATGCTATTGTCGGGATATAGATAAACAAGGGTACCGAGAAATGAACTTTTGAAAATATCTCCAAAAATCCGCTTTTGAACATGCGGGTGGATTCTGTTGAGTTAGAAACGAAGTTCTTCATACGTCACAAGTGATCTCTTTTTGCCCTCAAAGATAAGAATTTGATTTTGGTTTTGGATAGCATAGCAACAGAGCTGGTGAACGCGTTAATGGTAATCGAAAGAGTGACGCTCACGAAGAAACGACTCTTTTTTCCGCGGCCTAATCCAATAGCTTTATGTTAGGTAATACGTAATTAGAAATGCCCACAGCTTTATAGATATATTTGTTTGAAAATCAAGCATTTATACATTTTTCAGTTCAAAGGTTGAACCATACCCCTTACTTTCGTACTAACTTTGAAAAGCTGTACCACGAGAAGAGGTATTAGGCTGGCTATAATGGACGCGATCCATGCTTCCGTGGGAAGTTCTACTAAACCCAACACTAAGCGTGTTTGTGGCAGTGCATATACCAGTATCATTAGGCCTGTACAAACTACAATGGCAAACCACACAAATTTATTTTTAGTGATCTCATTTAAAATTAATTTCGAATGAAAGGATGCCATGTTGAAAACATGAAACAGTTGTGCGAAGGCGAGCGTAACAAACGCTACGTTGTTTAATAGCTGGTGGCTGGCGTTGATAGTTTGTTTGCAAAAGGTGAGTGCCACGATGACAGACAGAGTTATAGCCACAGAATAGATGACAATAGCCATCCAATTTTTATTTGAAATAATAGGCGCTTTCGGATCTTTTGGGGGTTCCTCCATCACACTCTTATCTCCCTTACCTAAACCCAATGCTAATGCGGGGAATACGTCCGTGACCATATTAAGAAACAATATTTGTAAGGGTAACAAGATGGAAGCAGGAGCAACAAAACCTAAAGTGGTTACGATGAATATTTCGCTCAGATTACAGGACACCAGGTAGATAACAAATTTTTGAATGTTTCTAAAAATAGCTCTGCCTTGCGAAACAGCTTCTGCAATGGAAGTAAACGAATCGTCTTTAAGTACAATGCTTGCAGTCTCTTTGGCTACCGCTGTTCCCCGCAATCCCATGGCGATGCCAACATCAGCTTTCTTTAATGCGGGTGCATCGTTTACACCATCGCCCGTCATAGCCACGATGTTGCCCGCTTTTTGAAAGACATCGGCAATGTCTAGTTTTTGTTTCGGAGTAGTACGAGCAAACACGGACGTGCTCAGTACCCTATTTCTCCACTCATCGGTCATTGCATTTGCCGGGGGCAACTGACTTCCTGTAATTACCTGTTGCTCGGCTCCTTCGATTAAGCCTGTTTGTTTAGCAATGTTTAAGGCCGTCATTGGATGGTCGCCAGTGATCATCACGATTTTAATTCCTGCTTTTCTACAGGAGACAACTGCGTCCTTGATATCTAATCGCGGAGGGTCAAGAAAGCCGATCATGGCCACGTACACTAAGTCATTCAAAAAGCTATCCTGATTGATTTCTGCTCCTTCTTTATAGCCAAAGGCCAATACACGAAGACCTTGTGCAGCCATCTTTTCAGATTCCGATAAGATGGTGGTTCTTTCGGCCTCACCCAATTCTTTTACTATTGCACCCGATTGGGTCTTACTGCAATGCTTAAGCAGGTGCTCAACAGAACCTTTGGCTGCAACAAAATTACCGGTGGGGCTTTTGTGCAGGGTACCCATTATTTTAGCAATTGAGTTAAACGGAACTTCGGCTATGCGATCGTGCTGTGTTTGTAGTGCTTCTACCGTGGTACCCGAAGTGTTGGCTAGCTGGAGAAGGGCTATTTCTATTGGATCACCTACTGCCTTCTTTTTTGCATCTGCTGGTAGGAGGGAAGCATCATTGCACAAGGCGCCAATGAGTTTTAGTTTTTCAAAATTCTCTTTACTTTTTTCGATCGCACCATCAGCAAACTTAAGTGTCCTGTTCTCGATGCTCACTTTTCTGTTTTCTTGCGGAAAAGCCAAAGTGTCTACATAAATTTTATTTTCGGTTAAAGTGCCTGTCTTGTCGGTCAGAATCACCGTAGTGCTTCCCAGCGTCTCCACAGCAGAAAGTTTTTTCACAATTGCGTTTCGTTTTGCCATCAACAGCATTCCATACGCTAATGCAACTGTTGATACAATGGGTAATCCTTCCGGAAATGCTGCCACCGCTAAAGCAATGGAAGTCTTTATAATTAGCACCCATGCTTTGCCCTGAATTATTCCACTGACAGCAAAGAATACCGTGAGAATGAGTGTTAGCCAAATGAGTTTCTTGCTTAGCGTATTCAATTTTTTATCCAATGGTGTAGTAGTGTCTTTTGCACTTTCCACCAATGAAGTGATCGTCCCTAATTCTGTATTTTCGGCAATGCCCGTAATCACAACTTTGGCATTCCCGTTCATTACAGAGGTGCCTTTGAAAACCATGTTGTGACGGTCGCCAAGTACCGTCTCTTTGGATAGTTGCTCTGTGTTCTTTTCTGTTGGAAGTGATTCACCTGTTAGTGACGATTCATCACATTGCAACTGATTAAGATCAATGATTCGACCATCACCGGGTACGACATCGCCCGCTTCCAGCACGACTACGTCTCCCGGTGTTAATTGCTCGGACGGGATTTGTTGTGTCTTACCATCGCGAATCACTTTTGAATGGATCACATCCATCTCACGTAAGGCATTCATCGAATTGCGCGCCTGCAACTCCATTAAAAATCCGATAAGGGCGTTTACCAAGATGACTACTGCAATGGCAATTGCTTCTATGTAGTCTTGAAAATAAACTGAAACAGCGGCCCCGGCCAACAGCAAGTAGACGATGGGGCTTTTAAATTGTTGAAGGATCATCATCCAAATGCTTTTCTGCTTTTGGATTTGATAAACATTCAGTCCAAACTGCTTAGAACGGTTTGCTGCCTCCGGGTTGGTCAGGCCCGTTTCAACATTTGTTTGAAAAGCATGGGATAGTTCCTCGACCGATAAGGTATGAACATCGTTAAGAGGGTAGGTAATTTTCATGAAACGGTCATCAGTAAGGGTTAATTTCAATTTTTTGAAGGCCCAAATTTTTTTTTAATTAATTGACCTTATAACAAAAGGATGCCAACTATTATATGCCCGTTCTTTTCACAAACTTACTGAAAAGACAGGGATGAACGAGAGCTTTGGCTTGGAGCAATGATTAGCATGTGTGGACTTTTATCTACGCCATAGCATCAAATATCCTCGTCTCAATCTGTAGTTTCTGACATGTTGTTTTGTTCAAAAAAAAAATCGGAACTGAGAGTGGACCTTGCATTCTATCACGCAAACCCGCAAGTAGCGAGGGACTTGGCTTTTAGACTTTTTTGATTTTAACGGAAGCGAATCAATAAGTAGTTTGTGAAATTTTAAGAGGGAAGGAGCAATAGCAGTAAGATCATCCGAACAGCCTAAATTGGCTACAATTCCAATCTGCTAGTATCAGAACGTTTTAGTTCAGCGTTTATAGAAGGAGAACAAACAAAACGACAAAAGCGCGAGAGTTTTATTTAACATAATATAAATTATATAACTCTTTCCGAGCTAAGTTCCTGACCCGCAGTTATATAATCATATTATGTTAACCATCCCAGCGTGCCATTGCGCTCATGCCTTTGCTACGCTGGTCTGGGGGTTTTAGGCTTCGTATTGAAGTACAGGATTTGCGCACATGCCATCGCACAGTTATATAATTTGACGTTATGTGTAAATAGCCGCTCAAGGCCGCGCTCATCCGGGCCATGCCGTTGGCTTGGCCCGCGGCTTGAGTGTCCCTGTCTGCCGACAGGCAGGTATTAAAACAATAAAGATTTGAGCATGAAAGTTTTTTGCCAACGCGCATTAAAGGCAGCCACGCACAAAGCATAAGTATTGCCTGGCCGCGCAAACCCGCCCATAACCAAAGCCAGCAATACACATGCTTTCTTGCCAACGCTACAAGTTTCTCAATATCAATTACAGTAAATAATCTCACAGTCAATCTTTTGATTTGCTCCGCTGGCGCTACGCACTAAACTGCGGTGTTCGCACTTTTTGTTATTGTTCTTTTTGCCTTGATGCAAAAAGAACGAAAAAAATCAAGAGCCAAATATGCTTCCACGCACATGCCATCGCACCACCCCGCATTTGGCTCTGGCCACCGCGCATAGGCTACTTTATGAAGATTGAGTTAACTATAAAATTGATCTCTGATACTTATAAGCAAAGCTTCCGTCTCAATCAGATCAGGTTCATTCGGTAGGTCTGACTTTTTGAATAACTCGTCAATTACCTGAATCTTTTCTTCAGCCTGATCTACCAAATCCTGATACTCAAATTCGCCAGCCCTGATTTTCAGTAAGTATTCGCGCTCTGGACGCCTAACATTTACTTTTTTGAACCGTGCAATTTCTTCCGCCATGTTGAGTAACCTGAACACGTGCATCATGTTTTTTGAGTCATAGTTTTTTCCGTGACTCACTGTGTTTTCATAACGCTCTTCGTTGCGCTGGTCGACCCATTCCCAGTATAATTTGTAGTCTTTGCAATATTTCGAATAGCCATCTTTATTGAAACTAAGAACAGCTATTGACTCAATTCCTTTTGGAATGGACGTTAGCGAAACATCGTTCGCTGAATCTCCCGAGTAGATACCATTAAACCTAACGTTTTGATCTGCTTGAGCTGCATGGAATACTGCATACATGTCTCTCATATGGTCTATCGCAACCAAACCACAATCTTTCTGATCAAAGCCCTTCTCTTGAAGCCATTGGGTAGACGGAATTGAACTATACCCTTTAACTACGTAGCAGAAATCAAGAATTGTTTTGCGTTTCTTATCGAGGGGATTTAGTATTTTTTTATTGAGTCCTCTTGCCTTCTTGATTTGCGCGTAAGCATATTGTCCAAATGTCTGTGCGCAAAGTCTGGACAGAAACATTTCTGATTTTATGTTGAGCATCAATGGGTGTTTGTACAACACACAATCATCCGGTGTGTTGAGTAGTTCAAGAAGATTTGGATTGTTCTTTAACAGGAGGTCAAAGAACTTTTTCACCTCATAGAACATCTCATCGTTTGTTTCATTGTTTAGCTGATCCGTGTATTGGAGGCCATAGAATTCTTCCTTTGGTAAAACAAACACCCCTTTAATATCAGTATCAGAATGCGGGAGCGCAAGACCGTACGCCTGACTGCCACTAATACACTTTAAGAGTAGATGATTGTTATCCTTATTTAAATCATGAAGTGTCATCCAACGTATTTTCTAAATAAATTATTCAACGTATCTGAATCTGTATTTACTGAGGTTAGTCCGGGTACAGCTTTCTGACAATATTCAATTTCACTTTTGATGAATGAATGGAGTTGTTCAATTGGTTTGATCATGTACTTTTCATCTACTACTGCTTTTTGTTTTAAAAGGTCGTCCACTATTTTATTTAAATCATTGGCAAGCAGAACTCGCAGCTTACCGAATTCCATAGGAGGGACTTCCCTCCTGTCGGCTATCCAACGACACGCTAGTATTGGCCTTAAAGCGTAGAAATACTTTTTTAACCGCACCTCCCCTCCTACCAGATCGCTCTCAAGAACAGTCTTGGCCATACTTAGATAGTGGTGCATGGTTGCCCTTGGAGAAAAATAGTGAGGCATTAGATTCTTTAAGTCATCAATGAACTCATTGTTCTGAGCGTAAACTATAGGTGATTGCAGCCATTCAAAAAGAGGTCCGTTTGATTTTCTAAACAACCTAAGTGCTTTGCGCAATTCCCAGCCGTTAATATCCAGAAGATCATTGATGGGTAATTCTATCACGTCCCGCTGTTCATCAACACTCAAATAATATTCCTTATTGTGAACGTAAATGAAACGCACATCATAGTCGCTATCCGGTGACGGAAAACCCCAGGCGCGACTACCGGATTCAGACGCGTAAACGACATTGACATTGTACTGAGTTTCAACCTCGAATAAACTTTGCTTGATCTTAGTTTCCATTATTAATCGGGATCATAGACATTTTCAGGTCTTGAATTTTAACATTTGGCTTGGATAATTTGTCAACGTCTTCGGTTTTGAAAATTACGATACACACTTTCTGCTCTACTTCTTGATACGAACTCCTTCGAATCAAAATTATATTCGAAATGAGATTGTTGCACATAATAGTCATGTTGTGATCTCTCTGTGTGTCAAATAGCTTGGTCACTACATCTATTTGCCCTGTTTTTTCATTCTTTTCCATAAAGCTCATTGAGTCTTTGACGTCCCATTTAATCATTTCGTCACCCGTTTTGTGATCATGAATACTGAAAAAACTATTGACTGGAAATATCCTAAATCCATGTTTATATGAATTGTACTCCTTTCTGTCAGAAATATCTGATGATATTATCTTAAGGATTTTTCTAATCGCATTTAATGATTCCATTAGCTGACCACTTAGCTTATCATCAGTCAACAGCCCGTAAAACAGATATTGAATTGCCGGCATTGAGCCTCTGTCCCCGAAGTCAAATGTTTTCTCTAAAAAATCAATTCCCCCCTCACCAACTGCATATCTTCTTATATCCTCATAGTGGTCCTTCCTCTTGATAAGGTTTGAAAAAACGAGATCATCTCTTAGCTTGTCACCATCTGGCTTAAATGAAAATATTAGCTCGAATACGGTCTCAATTCAGGGAAATCGCTTTTAACATTTTAGCACCAAACTTCTGTAATCATCATCCAATGCAGCGGTCAACCGTTTTGATCGTTTGGACATTTTGGTGGATTTCTCTTTGTCCAACAAAGCCAAGGCCATCTTGTTGACAATCG
>JAJTGQ010000171.1 GCA_021299455.1 Flammeovirgaceae bacterium
AATGTAGCAATAAGAAGTTGGGGCTAACAAATTTAATTTGAATCGTTACCTTTGTTGGCTAAAACTTAAACCCATTAGCATGACCATTCACCGAGAGGGACGAACAATACTCTTTGTTTTGTTGGTAGTATTGTTCGCCCTTAATTGGGCTGTAGCTCGATTTTTCCCACAGCCGATCGTGCAAAATATTTTTATTGCCCTCAGCATTGGGTTTTACGTATTGATACTACAATTCTTTCGGATACCTGTTTTTAAAGTGCAAAAAAACGAACGACAGATTTTAGCTCCTGCCGATGGGAAGGTAGTAGTCATTGAGGAGACAGAGGAGATAGAGTATCTTAAAACAAAAAGAAAGCAGGTTTCTATATTCATGTCGCCCATCAATGTGCATGTTAACCTCATGCCGGTGGCAGGAAAAATTTCCTATTTTAAGTATCATCCGGGAAAATATTTGGTGGCTTGGCATCCCAAATCGAGTACAGAAAATGAGCGCACGACCGTTGTGGCAAAAATGAAAGACGGAACCGAGATTTTGTTTAGGCAAATAGCAGGTGCCCTTGCCAGAAGAATTAAATGGTACGTGAAAGAAGGTCAAGTATTGGATCAGGGTGATGAATTTGGCTTTATTAAATTTGGTTCTCGTGTTGACATTTTCCTACCACTAAATGCGAAAATAGTGGTCAATATTGATGATATCACGAAAGGCGGAAAGACGGTCATTGCAGAGCTATAGCCAATCAAGGCAGAATAAAGCCTTTCCTCATTTTTGTTCGCCCGAACGGGCGTTATAACAGGCTCCATTGTCTACCTTTGTGTGTTGGGCTTCCAATGTTAAACTAAAAGTGTGTTTAGCTGTTCTTTGGTAAGTTCACCTACTTCAACATTCACCAACATATGAGTTTAAATCTGAATCTTAAGTTTGCTACCAGCCAGCAAGATTTTTTTGCAACGCTTAGCCAGCGTGTCAATGGCTATTTTAAAGCTAACAATATTGAACGCACGGCAAATAGTGAAATGGTTATTAAGACTATTTTCATGTTTACGCTTTATTTTCTTCCCTACGCATTACTTGTCAGTGGCCTTTTTACAAGTGGCTGGATTGCACTCGCGCTTTGTATTGTCATGGGTTTTGGCAAAGCGGGCATCGGCCTTTCCGTGATGCACGATGCTAACCATGGTGCTTATTCGACTAAATCATGGATTAATACAGTGCTTGGCTTTTCGTTGAATGTCATCGGAGGTCATGCGTTCAACTGGAGAGTTCAGCACAATGTATTGCATCATACGTATACCAATGTCCACGAGGTTGATGAAGATATCAGTCCTAGAGGAGTGTTGAGAATGGCACCTGGTTCGAAGTGGAGGCCGATGCATAAGTATCAACATTTGTATGCCTGGTTCCTTTATGGATTAATGACGTTCGTATGGATAGTCATCAAGGACTATTATAGATTGACAAAATACTACAAGGAGGGCTTGTTGAAAAAACAAAAAACGACCATCACAACAGAGTGGATCGTTCTTATTATTACCAAAGTGATTTATCTATCCTACACCTTTGTGATTCCAATGTTAGTCGGATTTACTTTCTGGCAAACGTTAGTAGGATTCTTAGTCATGCACTATGTAGCGGGTTTTATCCTTGCAATAATTTTCCAGCCGGCTCACGTGGTTGAAGGAACCGAGTATCCTGTACCTGACGACAAAGGAAATCTGGAAAACAATTGGGCAATCCATCAATTACACACCACCACCAATTTTGGTCACCGTGAAAAAATGTTTTCTTGGTATGTAGGTGGTTTGAACTATCAGGTAGAACATCATTTGTTTCCAAATATCTGCCACGTACATTATCGCGAAATCGCAAAGATTGTGCAGCAGACTACCAAAGAGTTTGGACTCCCTTATAAGTCAAAGGACACGTTCTTTGATGCATTGCGAGCGCACGCTCAGCAGTTAAAGATGCTTGGAGAGAAACCAGCCGTTGAAACTCCTGTTATGGCTGAGCCAGTATTGGCGTAATATTTCGATCAAAATGATTTAATAAAAAAGGCTAGCGAAATTTTCGTTAGCCTTTTTTAAGCTATCTTCTATATTTTGAATGCCTTTTTGAGTTGCTCCACATAGTCTAATTTTTCCCAAGGGAAAAGCTCAACTTTAACACGTTTTTCAGTCTTCTTTCCTTTGTTGAAAATCTTTTCAACTACTTTCGACTCACGACCCATGTGGCCATAGGCAGCGGTTTCAGAATAGATTGGAGTTCTTAATTTAAAGCGCTCCTCGATAAAGTAAGGGCGCATGTCAAACACTTTTTCAATTTTTTTAGAGATTTCGCCATCCGTCATTTTTACTTTGGCAGTTCCATGTGTGTTTACATACAAACCTACCGGCTTTGCTACACCAATTGCATAGGCAACTTGAACCAGTACTTCATCACAAACACCGGCAGCAACCAAATTCTTGGCAATGTGGCGAGTCGCGTAGGCAGCCGAACGATCGACTTTGCTTGGATCTTTTCCGGAAAAAGCACCACCGCCATGCGCACCCTTGCCTCCGTATGTGTCAACGATAATTTTTCTTCCTGTCAAACCCGTATCTCCATGGGGGCCGCCAATTACAAATTTGCCGGTAGGATTAATGAAATACTTGATATCGGTATTAAAAAGTTTTTGTACCCGCTTAGGCAATTTCTTCATGATGCGCGGAACAAGGATGTTGATCATATCATCCTTTATCTTTTTCAGCATTATGGCATCTTTTGCAAAGTCATCGTGCTGAGTAGAAATAACAATTGCATCAATACGTTGAGGCTTGTTGTCATCGCTGTACTCAATCGTAACTTGCGACTTTGCATCGGGGCGTAAGTAAGTCATCACTTTCCCCTCTCTCCGAATAACAGCAAGTTCGCGTAGCAACAGATGAGCCAGTTCAAGCGGCAGCGGCATGAAGTTGTCTGTCTCGTTAGTGGCATAACCGAACATCATGCCTTGGTCACCAGCGCCCTGATCTTCTTTTTTCTTGCGTTCCACACCTTGGTTGATGTCGGCAGATTGTTCGTGAATGGCCGAAAAAATTCCACAGCTGTTCGCCTCGAACATGTATTCACTTTTCGTATAGCCTATTTTACGAATCACTTCGCGAGCTATGTCTTGTACATCCAGGTATGCCTCTGACTTTACTTCGCCAGCTAATACAACCTGACCTGTGGTAACCAACGTTTCGCAGGCTACTTTCGAATTGGCATCATAGGCAAGAAAATAGTCAATCAGCGCGTCTGAGATTTGATCAGCAACTTTGTCGGGATGCCCTTCGGAAACTGATTCGGAAGTGAACAAATAGGCCATTTTTGTTTTGTTTTTTATGAGCCGCAAAAATAGGAATTAATTTGATTATTGAAGGGGCGAATTTCCTCTCAAATTGTTTGACCAAACAAGAAAATAGAGGGTGCCTTTGGCAGGGTCGGCTTAAAGGCCTTCCAGTCACGTACAGATTTAGTTCGGATATTCTCTTTGTCTCCGGCTATATCGATCGCAATCGTTAGTTGAGTGTCTGGATCAAGCGAATTCAGGAAGTGATCGAGGACTTGATTATTTCGGAAAGGCGTTTCGATGAAAATCTGCGTTTGCTGTTTTTGTTTCGATTCGCGCTCCAACTCCTTAATTGTTTTAATGGCCTCCTTGCCATCGATGGGCAAATACCCATGAAAAGCGAATTTTTGACCATTAAGGCCGGAAGCCATCAGCCCCATCAATATAGAGGAGGGACCCACCAATGGAATGACTTGAATGTTTTTTTGATGGGCAAATGCTACCGCTTTGGCTCCCGGGTCGGCTACTCCGGGACAGCCGGACTCGGAAATAATCCCCATGTAGTTGCCCGACAATAAGGGCTTCATCATTTCAGCCAGATCGGTTTCTTTGGTGTCTTTATTTAACACCTCAAAATGGAGGCGGTCAATGGAATCATAAATTTTTAAACTACTCAAATACCTTCTAGCCGTGCGCACGTCTTCCACTAGAAAATGTGAAATAGACTTTAATGCCTTTATTACGTGAGGAGGAATTACTTCGAATTGAGTTCCCTCCGAGATCACATTCGGGATCAAATACAGTTTGGCAATATGGTAAGGGACGGTGCTAATTCTTCAAAAATTTTAAAACGACTTGAACAAATTCTTCTGGTTTCTCAGCCTGAATCCAGTGGCTGGCATTAATGGTTGCGATCTGTGCGGCCGGGAAAAGTGTTTTAACCAAGACTTCATCACCGGCCTTAAAGTAGTTTGACCTTGCACCATTGATGAATAGGGTTGGCTTTTCAAAAACCCCCTGGTATTGCATGCCCATTCCAATTTCTTCGATATGGTTTTGAATGGATGCCAAGTTAATCTTCCATTCAAATTTACCTTCCCCATTGCGAGATAAATTCTTGAGCAAAAACTGACGAACATCTGACTCGGGCACGTATTCAGAAAGAATCTGATCTGCTTCTGTTCTGGACGAAAGCGTTGAAAGCGGAATGGAAGTCAATCCTTCTAAAATATGATCGTGGTGGACAGGGTATGACTTTGGTGCTATATCCACCACAATCAATTTGCCAATCGCTGACGGATTTTTAATTGCCAAGTTCATGGCCGTCTTGCCGCCCATGGAATGGCCGATCACGATAGGATTTTTGAGGGAGTGTTTCAC
>JAJTGQ010000079.1 GCA_021299455.1 Flammeovirgaceae bacterium
CAAGTTGCCAATCTTGAAGATCATGTAAAGAATGACCAACACTAAAATTGCACCCAACGATATTATCCAAGTCATATTGCTATTTTATATCAGTGTAAATAATCAAATGTGATGGTTCAAACTCTCTTGCATAAATGGATGATTTTTCGCCACCAATTGCAGCTTCGACAGTGCATTCAAAACAACGTACAAGAATGCCCCTGCAAAAACCATGGCAAGACCTATCTCCAAAAACCCAACACCACCCTCTAATTTCATCGCTCCCGGGGTAATCATATTATAAAAATCAAACCAGTGGCCTATTATCACAATCGGACAAACCACCTTTAACATCGAGATTTGCCGTTTCGCATCTCTTGTCATCAATAACAAAAAAGGAAGTACGAAGTTTAAAAATATATTGGCATAAAATATCCAGCTATAAGGAGCCGTGCGCATCCGCTGGATAAAGTAAACCGTTTCTTCAGGTAGGTTTGCATAGTAAATCAACATAAACTGGCAGAACCAGATATATGTCCAAAAGATGCTGAAAGCAAAAACAAATTTTCCTAAGTCATGAATGTGGTTCTGCGTTACTACTTTGAGATAGCCAGCCCCTTTCAAATTGGCAACGAGCAGTGTAATGGTCGCTAAGCCAGTCACCCACCAGCTTGCAAATACATACCAACCGAACATCGTGCTAAACCAATGAGGATCAATGCTCATTACCCAATCCCAGGCTGAAACAGAAGAACTAACCGCAAAAATTACCAAGAAATACGCAGACAATTTTCTGGATGCAAACCAATGATTTGTTCCGCCATTGATGTCCTCAGCAAGCATTTCCTTCTTAATCCAAGTAAAGAAAAGGTACCAAAGGCTAAAGAAAAGAACCATCCTCACAACGAAGAACAATGGGAAACTACCGGCATGCATCGGCCAGAAGAAATAGGCACTCTTGCCCATCAGAATTGCATCGTAATGTTCGTTCTTTACGTCATATAGACTGTGATCAGTCCAATGGAATAAATCACCTTTTACCAAAAACCAAAGACCAACCATTAAAATACCCGCAAATGGAATCCAACTGCCCATCGCGAGGGGAATACGTTTGATCGGTGCAGACCAGCCCGCTTGTGCAGCATATTGAATAGCAACAAAAAACAAACCTATGATCCCGATACCCGCGAAGAAAATGTTATTGTGCCAAAGAGAAGTGTAGATCCTTTTCAACCACGTAGCGCTACCATGATGTCCCCCTTCAACAGCTGACGCTGCATGCTCTGTTGGCTCTGTACTGGCCACCAAGCTCTTCGCTATTTCTTGAGAAGCGTGCTTTTCAGCGCCCTCGTGATGCCCACCATTTTTTGCCATGAAAACACCCACTGCAAACAACAGCAACCCTACCCCAATGAGGATAAAAAGTTTTTGCTTGGTGGCTGGTTTAAAAATGTATTTTTCGTCCGCTATCATTTAGAAAAAATTATAATAGATACTAATTTTTTTGAATTGCCTTAACATACTTAGCGATCTTCCAACGATCTTCCTCACTTACTTGCGATCCGTGAGAACCCATCAATCCCTTTCCATAAGTGATCACGTGAAAAATGTGTCCTTCCGTAATATTCTTATAGGCGTCCCCTTTTAGGTTTGCAACGCCAGGGTAAACGCTGTGTTCCACCCCATCAATCTTTACCCCTGCAGCGACTTTTCCATCCCCTGCTCCCTTCGCTCCGTGGCAATGCTGGCAGTACATTTCGTAGGCAGCTTTGCCCTGACTCAAAATGGCCTTCGTTGAGTCATAAGGATTTTTCAACTTATTAGCGAGGCGAAGCCCTGTGGTATCATTGACACCTCTATAAGGAAGCCAACCTGAAGCAGATCTCCTGACTGTGTGGGCAGGCGGTAGCCTCAAGTTCATCTTGTAAGGATTGTACTGATTGGAGTTGTAGAATTCACCTCTTCCATTATCCAGTGCGTTGGTGATTTTTCCTTGCATCGGGTCTGTAATTTGAGAAAGTGGTTCATACGCCACCGAGTGATACATATTAGGCGCATACTCAAGGCCTTGATAATCGCCACCGGCCTTACATCCGGCAACCAAGACCACCACTACCAACACCACTGATAATTTTCGTAATCGCATAGTCACGTTCAATTAAAAGTTTTTTTCGTTTACTTCTGAGGCACCTTGTGATTTTAACAACGCGCTAATTTCTTCCTTGCTCATTTTGTTAGTGGCCAAATCTATCGCCATTACATGTTTGTCATCTGTGCTTCTAATATCAAACTGACGTGGCCATTTATAGGGCTTCATGTCACTGGCAATAAAGAAAGTGCCAACCATCCCAAAGGCGGCTAACAATACTGTCATTTCAAAAGTAACGGGAATAAAAGGAGGCAACGAAGCATGGTTCTTACCACCAATGATCATCGGCCAATCATAGCCCAGCATCCAAATTTGCATTAACAACGCCAAAGAAGTACCCGTCATTCCAAATAAGAACGCAGCAATGGGCAATCTGGAACGTTTATAGCCAAGCGCTTCATCCAATCCGTGAACAGGAAAAGGCGAGTACACCTCATGAATCTTCAAGCCTTTTTCACGCGTGTGCTCTACGGCATGTAAAAGCACATCTTCATCCTCAAAAATTCCTACTACAAAATTCTTATTGCTATCCATATGCTAGTGCTTCTGTTCAGATGATGATTTAATAATACTCTTTACCTCTGCCATATTGATTACAGGGAAAAACTTGGCGAATAACAAGAAGGCAGAGAAGAACAAACCAAAGGTGAAAATATACTCACCCATGTCGTAGATCGTTGGGTGAAACATAGACCAACTAGAGGGCACGTAGTCGCGGTGAATAGAAGTCACAATGATTACGAAGCGCTCGAACCACATTCCAATATTTACGATGATTGAAAGAATGAACGTAGCCACAATGTTTGTACGGATTTTTTTGAACCAGAATAATTGAGGGGAAATTACGTTACACGTCATCATTGACCAATAGGCCCACCAATAAGGCCCTTGCATACGATTAAAGAAGGCATACTGTTCGGCAGGCACCTGTCCATACCAAGCAATAAAGAACTCGGTGATGTAAGCAATTCCGACTATTGAACCCGTGATGATAATTACGATGTTCATCAACTCAATGTGGTAGATGGTAATGTAATCTTCCAACTTGAAGACTTTCCGCGTAATGATCAAAAGTGTTAACACCATGGCGAAGCCGGAGAAAATCGCTCCAGCTACGAAGTAGGGAGGGAAAATGGTCGCGTGCCATCCAGGAACTACAGAAGTAGCAAAGTCCATGGATACAATTGTATGAACGGAAAGTACCAGCGGTGTTGAAAGTCCCGCCAAAATCAATGCAACTGATTCGTAGCGACTCCAGGTTCTGGCGGCTCCATCCCATCCGAAACTCAAAGCATTATAAATGTTGGCGCGTAGCTTATGTCCTTGGCGAACCGCTCTGTCGCGGATAACCGCAAAATCCGGTATCAAACCCATGTACCAGAATACCAAGGAAACAGAGAAGTACGTTGAAATGGCAAACACATCCCACAACAGCGGTGAATTGAAATTGGCCCACAGAGAGCCCCATGTATTTGGCAACGGGAACACCCAATAGAAGCCCAACCACAATCTACCCATGTGAGCAAACGGAAATGTAGCGGCACAAATAACCGCGAAGATGGTCATCGCCTCTGCCGCACGGTTGATTGACATTCTCCACTTTTGGCGGAACAGCAATAAGATGGCAGAAATTAATGTTCCTGCGTGACCGATACCGACCCACCAAACGAAGTTAGTGATATCCCAAGCCCAACCAACGGTCTTGTTTAGTCCCCAAACACCTACACCTTCCCACAAAAGTGTGCAAAGACAATAAAAGCCAAAAGCGAGCGCCACTAATGAGATGCCCATGGCAATCCACCAAAGTTGCGTGGGCTTGCCTTCTACCTGACGGCTGATGTCCTCGGAAACATCGCGGATAGTCTTACCACCGGTTATAAGAGGTTCACGTATCGAAGAAGTTACTTGCATATTTTAATCAATGGTCAATGGTCAATAGTCTAAATCCAATTATGCGTGCTCTTTTTTCTCGTCTCTGTTCTTGATTTTGGTGAGGTAAAAAATATTAGGTTTCACACCAATATCTTCCAAGACCCTGTACGCACGCGGATTGCCAATCTTCTTGTCAATGCCGTATGGTCTTTTCGGATCACTTTCAATCTTCAATAGCTTGCTGATATGGCTGTCAGGATTATTCATGTCACCGAATACGATCGCTCCAGTCGAGCAGGCAGCCTGACACGCAGTAATCACTTCGCCATCCTTCATCGGGCGTCTTTCTTTTTTAGCGGTCAGCTTACCTGTTTGAATACGCTGTACGCAGAATGAGCATTTCTCCATTACTCCGCGTGAACGAACCGTCACTTCAGGATTTAATACCATCCTTCCTAAGTCAGTGTTCATTGCTGGGTTGGCCTGATAAAACTGTTGGTTATCGTGGTACTTAAACCAGTTAAACCTACGCACTTTATAAGGACAGTTGTTGGCACAATAACGAGTTCCAATACAACGGTTATAAGTCATTTGATTTAACCCTTCCGTGCTATGAGTGGTTGCAGCAACCGGACAAACCGTTTCGCAAGGTGCATTGTTGCAATGCTGACACATCATAGGCTGGAATACTACCTCGGGATTTTCAGCAGCAATCTCCGCGGCTTTATAATCTTCTGGATTGGCGTCACTGCTGTAGTATCGATCGATACGCAACCAATGCATTTCTCTACGATTGATGACTTCTTTTTTACCCACCAAGGCTACGTTGTTCTCAACATTACAGGCGACTACGCAAGCCGCGCAACCATTACAAGTGTTAAGGTCGATGGCCATACCCCAATAATGACTCTTGTATTCATGGCCTTTCCACAAGCTTAAAGTGGCAGGGTCAACCTTCTCGTCCCAATTAGTAATTTTAGGATACTCTCTTCCTGCTGCTGGATTTTCTTTGAACTCTGACAAAACAGATTCCTGGATAACGCTCTCACGTCCCATATAGGTCTGGTGAGTCTGAGTTTGCGCTAACTGGAAATCGTCTTCGGTGCTTGCAACCGTGACGCCTGACGCAATACTATAATTTAACGAGCCGTTAGCTGTAGCTACCCAAGGATAAACATTTACACCAATGCCATCGGCAACTGTTCCGACTTTTGTCCGCCCGTAACCCAATGCGACACCAATAGTGCCTGGCGCTTGTCCTGGTTGAATGAGTGCCGGAAGCTTAATCGTGCTTCCTCCAAAGGTCAAACTAATCTTCTTAGTGTGACCCTCGGCATCATTATCCAATTTCAAAACTTCGCGGGCATCTTTTTGTGATACCGTTACATAATGATCCCAAGTTGCTTTCGTTATGGGATCTGGCAATTCTTGCAGCAACGGGTTGTTGGCTTGGTTACCATTACCAATTGCGTAGCTTTCATAGATCACTAGTTCAAAACCTGTCGATTTTTCACTGGCGCCAATTTTACTTAGAGCATCCTCTGCATGACTTGTAAAAGAAAGTTCTTTTGGCTCGCCAGGCAATTCATAAACGCCTTCGTACAAACACTTATCCCAGAAGCTTTGGAAATCAAGCGCGCTCGTTTGTTTCGAGAAAAACCAGTTTTTCCAGTTCTCGCTTACAACTGAATAATACTCAACTTCTTTTTCACCTGCCCAAACCAGAAAACTCTCTTGCGCCTGGCGAGTTTTGAAAATAGGTGTAATGGCAGGTTGCGAGAGACTATAATAGTTAGGTTTGGGTTCGAAGTCATTCCATGATTCCAAGTAATGGTGATCTGGCGCCATATACCCCGAAGCAGAAGCTGTTTCGTCTGGCGTGTAAGAGGTCGAAACAGCAAGTTTTGTATTTTTCAGTGCACCTGCCAACTCAGCACCTTTTGGATGGTCATACACTGGATTGCAATTGAAGAAAATAACAGCTCCAATTTTCGAAGCCTTCGCATCTTCTATAAATGCCAACATGGCTTCGTCATTTCCCTGACGGAAGTTGACCGGCAGTGAGGTAAGAATAGTGGTTCCATAACTTCCCAATAAGTTGTTGATCTCATTGACTAACACCTGCACTTCTTTATCATTTGAACTGCAGACAACGAGCGATGCTCCTTTATTAGCCAAAAGTTCTTTAGCTGCTTTTTCGACATGTGCCACGCCAGAATCTGCTGCACTTCTTCCTGCTACGATATTATAAATCTGTGCGAGCACAGCACCTTCTTGTGATGGTTTCATCAATGAGCGATAATCCGCATTGGCACCAGTCAATGAAAGATTACTTTCAAATTGATAGTGCCTCGACATATCGCGTTTCTCCTCACTCACGGCACGAGTCGTACCATAAGCTTTCGCAAACTCAATGGGAGAAAACCAAGTGCCCAAGAAATCAGCGCCCACACTGACGATCACTTTTGCCTTACTAAAATCATAACTTGGGATAATTGCCGAACCGAAAGACTCTTCATTGGCCTTCAGTAACCCGTAGTAAGAAATAGGGTCATACTGAACATGAACAGTAGTCGGATACTTTGCCTTGAATTTTTCGATGGTTGCTTTTGTGCTTGGGCTAAGTATTGTATTGCTTACAATTCTTATTTGACCACCCTCATTTGAGACTGCTTCCAATTTCGAAATCACCTCTTTATCGAGCGTTTCCCAATCTGCGGGTTTATCGCTGATCCGAGGACCACGCAGCCTAAAGTTATCATACAAGGAAAGAACAGATGCTTCAACTTGTGCACTGGTACCTCCTCTTGTAACACTTGAAAGCGAGTTACCATCTAATTTGATCGGGCGGCCATCGCGTACTTTCACCACCACTGAGCAATAATCACCACCATTGACGTAGGTTGATGCATAGTAATTAGGAATACCGGCATCGGCATCCACCGGCTTTACTACATAAGGAATCGATTTCCGGATAGGTGCCTCGCAAGCTGCTAAAGAAGCAGCGGCTACGCTAAAACCCATCATTTTTAAAAAGTCTCTGCGAGAGTGCCCAGGATCTTCTGATACGCCCATGTCGACAAATTCTTTATCGGCATGTTTTACGTAAGAAGGATCATTCTTGAGTTGGGCCAATCCTTTCCAATATGTCTTTTTAGTAGTAGTACTCATACGCTCTTTATCGTGACCGAAACATTTAAAGCTTACAATATTAATAGTGACATTTCGCGCATTCCAATCCGCCAATATCCTCTACTTTCATTTTTGATTTCTTTGCTGAAAGATGTAGTTCGTTCAGCTTATTGTAGTATTCGTTGTCTTTTGTGTTGACCTCCGTTTTACGATGGCAATCGATACACCATCCCATTGTCAATAAAGAGTATTGCTTAACGACTTCCATCTCCTCAATAGGGCCATGACAAGTCTGACATTCTATTCCTCCAACATTAACGTGCTGAGCATGGTTGAAATACGCTAGGTCAGGAAGATTGTGAATACGGACCCACTCGATTGGTTTCTGTTTGCCCGAATAGGAAGCAGTCTTATAATCATAACCAATGGCAGCGTATATTTTTTGAATCTCGGTAGATTCCTGTTTAATCTGTGTATGACAGTTCATACAAATATTGGGAGACGGAATATTTGCTTGCTTGCCCTTCAAAACGCCTGTGTGGCAATACTTACAGTTGATTTCGTACGAGCCAGCATGCAGCTTGTGCGAAAAAGCAATAGGTTGCTTAGGCTGATAATCTTGCTGCACTCCAATGGAATAGAGTCCATCGATAGTGGTCTTGAAGCCAACGGACACTAATATAAATACAACCAAGAAAATAAACCCTGAACTACGTGTAATCGTTGAAAATGTATAGGGTGAATTGACAACTTGTTGATCGTCTTCACTTAATTCTTTTTGGTTGAGGTATTTCTTCAAGGCCGATACGATCAAGCCAAGAATGACAAGCATTAACAGAAGGATAAGAAGCATCCCCCCCACAATTGCATTCAAATAAGAAGAAGGAACACCGGCACTCCCTCCACCAGCTGTTTGTTGTGCTGCTACCGGGGCTACCTCGACTTTTTCAGCATCCGACTTTACGTAAGCAAGTATGCTTAAGATCTGGGCGTCTGTATAACTGGTAAAGGCCGTCATCTGGCTCTTGTTATACTCATTATAGATTTTGTTGGCGTACTCATCGCCACTGGCAATCTTTTTTGCTGGATTCTTTACCCATTCAATGATCCATGCAATGGATGGAGCCCGATTTTCGACTCCAGCGAGTGCTGGTCCTACTAGTTTTTGTTTAACTCGGTGGCACGATTTACAATTGCCATTAAATAAGGCCTCCCCTGCGCTGATTGCAGCGGCATCTGTCGGAATTTCTTGAGCGAAAGAAGTGGAACTTGTTGTAACGAACAGTGCGAGGGTGAGAAGCTTAACGAGATCAGATAATCTATCCTTCATCATGACGCGTTTAGGTAACCGCTTTTTTACGGAATGGCACAAATCTACACTCCCAAGCCATTATTTCAAACTTATTTTACAGGCTAGGCAATATTTATTTAGGACGCCCCAGAGGAGTTTTATATTGTCGCAGGAAAACCGGAAAAATGTGGATAAGTTTGAACAAATGAATCAGAAAGTCTGCAGCAAATAATATTAGTCGCGCCTATTTGGAATCATTTTCGAGAATAAGAAAAGTCAAGTCACGTTGTAACTGGTCAAACAGATGATCAGCGCCTTTGAGTATGTAACCGTCCTGATATCCATCATCTTAGGACTGGGTATAACCCAAATCCTTACCGCCATTGCCGATCTGATCCACCAGAGCAAGCGCGTGAAAGTATACTGGCCACATGTGTTGTGGGTTCTTATTGTGCTTATCCTTCACGTCCAAGAATGGTGGATTATTTACGACCTTAAAAACTATGCACCCTGGCGGTTGCCAACATTTTTATTCATCATGGTGTATCCTATTATTCTTTTTGTGCTGGCCCGGTTGCTCTTCCCGTTTGGTATCCAAGAGGGTATGATAGACTTGAAGGCTTTCTATCAGGATAACTACCCTAAGATTTTTCTATTCTCTATCGGACTTGCCGTACTTGGCATTTTAGATAGTTTAATCATTCGGGGCGACAGCGTTCAATCGCAATTGCTCAAACTGGTGGTGCCATTCATCTTTTCTGTTTTATATTTCAAAAAATCTCCGGAATGGGTGCATAAACTAGTTTCGATTGGCTTCTTATTATTATTGATAGTGACGATTGCGGTAGAGTGGAATGTGTGGTTGATTAGCAATTAAGAACCTGTACAGAAAAAATTGCCTAAAAAATTCCAGGTTATTGATGAAATACCTTTGAATGAATGATTTTTCCCTCTTGGATTTCGAGCATTTCACCAACCGCTAAATCTTCTTCTCCATCAACGTGGCGTATGTATTCCATAAAGATGCGGTCTTCGTAGGGAGTCAGCCGAATCAATTCGTACTTAAGAGTAGGTAATCTGAGAAAAGCATCTTGCCACCATGTCCTCAAGGCAGTCTTGCCTTTAATCAACCCATGGGTTTCTGGATGTCGAACTTTCAATTTAGGGCTGTAGTGAGAAGCCTCGTCATCATACAGCAACAACAATTTTTCTATGTCATGCTCATTAAAAGCAGCAAACCAATTCTGCGCGATATTTGATAACTCATCCAAATGGGTCATGATTTTCTAATGTGCTAGTCAATGTAAATCAGCTAGAACAGCGGAAGACGCACTTGTCGCTTTCCTCCTCGCTTCTTCAATCGTTGCACCCTTGGCCAAACAAACTCCCATTCTTCTTTCACCATTCACTTCCGGCTTGCCAAACAATCGAAGTTGGGTATCTGGTTCGGTTAGCGCTTTGTCCAATCCTGAGTAAGAAATGTTTTTGGATTGACCTTTCACCAGAATAACGGACGATGCAGAAGGGCCAAGCTGCCGAATAACTGGAATAGGTAAACCCAAAACCGCGCGTACGTGCAAAGCAAACTCTGAGAGGTCTTGCGAGATCATCGTAACCATACCAGTATCATGCGGCCTTGGTGAGAGCTCACTGAAATACACCATCTCCCCCTTCACAAAAAACTCCACCCCGAAAAGCCCAGCTCCGCCCAGGGCATCGACTACTTTTTTGGCAATGTTCTGTGCCTCCTCTAGTGCCTTTGCAGGCATGGGGTGTGGCTGCCACGATTCTTGATAGTCGCCATGTTCTTGGCGGTGGCCAATTGGTGCACAAAATGAAACACCCTCTTTATGTCGGATCGTGAGCAGCGTTATCTCGTAGTCAAAATCTATAAAGCCTTCTACAATCATTCGTCCACCTCCACTCCTACCTCCCTCTTGCCCATAACGCCAGGCCGTATGTATTTCTGCATCGGACTTGACCACGCTTTGGCCTTTGCCAGATGAACTCATTATTGGTTTTACAACGCATGGAGTACCAATAGTATGAATGGCCGATGTAAACTCTTCCAATGTTCCCGCGAATCGGTAAGGAGAAGTTTTCAGTTGAAGAGTCTCAGCCGCTAAGGTGCGAATGCCTTCTCGATTCATCGTAAGTTTCGTGGCTGTTGCAGTGGGGATGACTCGAAAGCCTTCCTTCTCCAATTCAATTAAGGTATCCGTGGAGATGGCCTCCACTTCCGGCACGATATAGTTGGGCTTTTCTTTTTCGATGATGCTTCTGAGAGAGGCACCGTCTAACATTGAAATTGTGTACGACCTATGAGCGATCTGCATGGCAGGTGCATTGTTGTAACGATCAACTGCAATCACCTCAACGCCATATCGTTGAAATTCGATCACTACTTCTTTACCTAGTTCTCCCGAGCCAAGCATCATTACTTTTATAGCAGAGGAAGTAAGAGGGGTGCCGATGATCATGTTGTTAGAAGTTTGAAGTTGGAAGTTAGAATTCAGCAGTTGGAAGCATGTTATGTTGCACTTAATCCTCATCAATTTAAGTGATCAGAAATCTTCAAATTTTTAGATCAATGGGATTTTGCCGTGCATCAAATGATGGCTCCATTTTTCAAAATATCTCTCATCAAATCCAGGTAGACGCGCATAATTTAAATTTCAACAAAGAAAAAGAACGTTCGCCCATTCTCAAACACCCTCACAATAAAAAAGCCCGCGCCAGAGGCGGGGCTTTTAACCTAAGATCAAAAAAATGACTAGTTACCGTCCTTATCTACTTTAACAGTTTTAGAAACCCCGTTTTTGGTTACGGTGATCAAGTTATCACAAGTACCATCACCATAGTTCACTGTGAAAATCTCGGTATCTACCGTTACGGTTTTCAATCCAATAACAGGAATGTGTACTCTGCGACCACATGCGGCAACGTATTGCAAAGGAGTGGTAATTTGTACGGAATAGTTTTTGCCATTTCGGTTAGTACCTGTTGCAGCAGGAATGTTGGGATCTGTTTGTGAAATGATCCACTTGTCTTGGAAAGGGCTAGTTGAAGAGCGTACCCACTGACGTGTTCTGTTCACCGTACGTGAAGCCGAAGTGCCATCAGCCCATGTGGATTTATGTGAGCCTTGGATCGTCCAAGTCAGGGGAGATGCAGTTGTGCTAACGTTTTTTACAGTTCTCGTTCCTTCCATTACTACGCCATTGACGGTGTAACTTTCTAACGTGATGGTATGCGTTGAGCCTGGAATAAACCATCTACCACCCGACCAGGTGATAATTATCTTACCTGTTATTAAATCGCCATCATCATCTTTGCAACCTCCGTTGAAAGTAAGGGTGATTTTACCTGCATCTTTGGTATTGCCGACTTCTTTTACAACCGTAGCACATTCCAAGCGATCATCGCGATCTTCTACTCTGCCTGATATGGCATCATTGGAATTCAATGCAGCACTGGCGATGTCATTGACCTCATCGACTTTCGAGTCAATAGCAGTTTCACTGTTTAGGCTTGAAAATGATGCATCATCGGTTTTGTTACATGAGGCTAAAGTCAGCAAAATAGCCATGACCAGTGGTGAGGCTGATTTTAGAATGAATAAATTTCTAATTGTTTTCATACGTGTTATTGTTGGTTTTGTCATTTAGAGTGACCGGTGTGTATAAGGTTTAATTTGCTTTTTTAAATTGAATAGTCCTAAAATAAGTTGACAGATTTAAAATAAGTCCCGGTTGCCTCAGGTGACCGGGATTTTTGTTTTATAAACCTGCTCTGGCGTTTTCATATTCAATGCCAGGTGTGGTCGTTTCTGATTGTACAAAGCTACACTTTCTGGGACTAATTGGTTTACCTGCTCTTTGCTTTTCAATACTCTGTCCATTCCAAATTCTTCTTTTATCGTACGATTCATCCGTTCAGCCAGTGCATTTTCGTATGGATCTCCATTTTCAGTCATGCTTAGACGGATGTTAGTTGTTTTAGTGAGTGATTCGTATTCCTTACTACAATACTGTAACCCTCTATCGGAATGATGAATTGTAGCCACTGAATTAGGTGTCCGTTGTTTTATAGCCATTTTCAATGCTCCGATCATACTTTCTGTTTCCATGTTGTCAGCAACAGCATAACCTACTATTTTTCTGCTATAGGTATCCGTGATCATATTCAAATAGCAGTTTCCCTGCTCTGTTTTCAGATACGTGATATCACTAACCCAGACTTCATCGGGGCGTATGACACTTCTGTTTTTGATTATGTTGGGCCATTTACGTAGCCAATGTTTACTCATGGTCGTCTGTACATATCTGCGTTTGGGCTTAATCTGCAAGTCATAATATCGGATCAGTTCAAATAACTTGTCACGACCAAACTTCAGTTGCAACTCTTCCAAAGTGGGTTTGATCAGGTGGTACATTTTTCGAGTGCCTAACCGGGGCAGTAACTTCCGTTCCCTGTCCACTAGTTGTTTTACGGTTTGTTGCTTTTCGATTTTACTAACAGAATCCGCTCGCTGCTTATAAACGTATTGACGGCTGTACCCTAACGTACTAGCTATTTGTCCGATAGTATATCGTTCTCCCCCTGTTGCCTTTCGGAAGCTTGCTGCGACAGGGGCAAGTACTTTTTTCTGATATCTGTACCTAATGTATTATCGGCTATATCTATCGCGCGGTTCAGAATCTCTTTCTCAGCTTCTAGTCGCTTGATCTTGGCCTCCAGTTGAGATATGAATGTCTTTGGCGGAGCTTTCTTTTTCATGGGAACTTTGCTTGTCCAATCCAAAGTTCCATGCTTTCTTAGCCATATCAAAACTGTACTTCTGCCTTGGATACCATACTTCTTTTGACTCTGCTTATAGGTGAGATGGCCTTTTTCTATCTCATCGACAACCTGTAATTTGAAAGCCAAACTGTAGTCCCGCTGTGTGCGCTTTAATGAACTCCTCTTTTCATTTGATATTGTGGAGTAATGGACATTTATTAGGCTGGTTTTTAGACGATAGTCTTTAATGGACATTTATTAGGCTGTTTATTTTTGAGATTTGGGTTGGATTTAGATATCTACTGTATGATGTTCTTAAGTTTGTTGTGTCAATGGTGAAA
>JAJTGQ010000028.1 GCA_021299455.1 Flammeovirgaceae bacterium
TATCTCTAAGGGGATTTGAGCTACGCATTTTTTTTCACGTAACTCATTTTGATGAATCAAAAATACAATATCACTGCCCTTGCTCCAAATACTTCACAATCATTTTGTTATCTGAAAATTTCTTAAAAGCGATTTCCCTGGATAATCACGACAATTGAATGGGTATACTGGATTTGCATGTTCTCGATGGCCTTTTGGTATATGTGGTCAGGTAAGTGGCAAACTACCTCCTTTATCAGAAAATAAAGCCAACCAAAAACGCCAAATTTGAACTCGCAAAAGTCTTGTCGCCAATGCCACTGACTTCACCTCTTCGATTGTCTTGTTCATACTCTATTCCAATAGTAATCCGGTTTTTCCTGTTGGTTGGCAAGTCAAGCGCATAGCCGATACCCACTGCATAGCCACTGCCGATGGCAAACTGATGATTAAATTCTAAATTTGCAGTGGATCGATATTTTTGAGTAAACTGAGTTATGAAAAAATAATCAGCTTGTAAGAATAGCCCCCGATGAGCCATTTTGTGAAAGGGAAAGTAACGTGCCGACACGGCAACGCCCCAATAATTAAAGAACATCTCGCGCCCATTATCCCCTTTTGAAGGTGCTGCTCCCAGCGATTTGTACTTCATTCCAATTACGGTGTGATTGATTTTTTTAAACTTGTGGTAAGCTGCTAGGGTTGCGAGAAAGCCGCCCGAACTGCTGAAGTTTCCGGCTTCATAGTCTTCAGAAAGTCCTTCTCCAAAATAATTCGTTCCGTAACCAAATCGAATTTCTGCAAATGTAAACGATGTATCCCTCTTTACATTTTGCGCGTATGTACTGCCTGCCAGCACGATCAAGATGAAGATATACAACGGGTGTTTGAACGATGAGCAAATCATAAATTTTTGTTTTGAATAATAAATTTTTTGATGGCTCAAATTTGGAACACATCATGCAAAGAATGAATTGATTTGAGTTAACTTCAGTGAATTCGCTTCTTTACTTAACCCAAATCAAGCGAATACTGTCTGGGCAATTGACTCTAATTAAGAAATTGCCTCAAGTATCATCGGTCAGTTTGTACTAAAGCCTCCCATTGAGGGCAATCTTATCAAGAAAGTGCAGGGGGTATCTTAGAAAATTTGGATATTCGCCAATGTTTCCAATTGCTAAAACTCCAACGCATAAAAAACATTTGTAGAGATGAGTAAGCGATGGCGCTTAATCTTTATGCCCTCGATAGCCTTTTGGTACATGCTGTCAGGAGGGTGGAAACCAGGGGCGCGTTGTAACACTTTTTTAACTTCTCACCTTTCCTTAAATTTGAAAGAGTTTAATTAAACCATATGTATACAACCTATCATTTGAATTCGGCTGAAGAGGTTAACTCAGATTTACTAGATTCTATTAAGGCTACATTTAAGTCTAAGCCCATCACAATAGTCGTGGAAGAAGATGATTTGGAGCTAACTCCTGAGATGAAAGAAATTTTAGATGAAAGATTGAAGGAAAACGAGAAAGACTACGTCAGTTCAGAAGAGTCTATTCGTCAACTAAACCAAAAATATGGTTTATAAAGTAATCGTGTCTCCGAGAGCTCAAAAAGAAATAGAAAATTCGATCGATTATTACACAGCGAATAGTACTAATGCCCCTCAAAATTTTGTTGCGTCTTTGAAAAATAGTTACTCTCAGTTGGCAGTCAATCCATATTGTAGACTGCGATATAAAGATGTACGGTCTTTAAAGCTTCGAAAGTTCCCCTTTTCTCTATACTTCGTTATTCATGAATCCAGCAATACCGTAAGAGTACTTTCGTGTTTTCATGATAAGCGAGACCCCGTAAAACTTCCTAGAAGCTGATTAAATCACTCAAGGCCTGTTTTAGATCAGCAATCAAACTATTGCTATCTTCTAAGCCCACACTCAATCGAATCAAGTTATCTGGTGTTGGTGAATCCGGGCCTTCCACACTCTTGCGATGCTCCAATAAACTTTCCGTGCCACCCAAACTGGTAGCGTTGGTAAATACTTTTACACGCTGGGCTACTTTGATAGCATCATCTTTGGTGCCTTTTACTAAAAATGACACCATCGCTCCGAAATCGCTCATTTGTTTTTTCGCAACTTCGTGTCCTGCGTGCGTGGGCAATCCGGGATACAATACTTTTTCTACGTTGGGATGAGTTGATAAAAATAGTGCCACTGCTTTAGCGTTGCTCAGGTGCTGCGTCATGCGAGGAACAAAACTCCGTATGCCCCGCATCAACAACCAACAATCAAATGGACTCGGTATCGCACCCTGTATGTGTTGAATGTGACGAATGCGTTCCCACATTTCATCTTTCCTTGCTGTAATCAACGCGCCTCCCGTCATATCACTATGTCCACCTAAATATTTGGTGGTGCTGTGCATCACAATATTTGCACCCAGCACTATTGGATTCTGTAAGGCGGGGGTGGCAAACGTATTATCGACAGCCACTTTGATATGATGTCGCTTGCAAATGGAGATCACTGAAATTAAATCTACAATTCGAAGTTGTGGATTGGTGGGCGATTCAGTCCATACCAACTTTGTGTTTGGTTGAATCGATTTAGGTAGATTGTTGATATCACTCAGGTCAACAAATGTTACTTGTAATCCCCATGGCATAAAGATATCACGAAGCATGGTGCGAATCCCGGCATATGCATCGAAGTTGATGATTACATGATCGCTTGGCCGTAAACTTAAAAAGACGGCATTGGCGGCTGCGCTGCCACTGCTGAATGCGGCTGCATCTTCGCCTTGTTCCAATTGTGCCAATATTGTTTCAAGAGAGGTGCGTGTTGGGTTTGATTCGCGACTGTAAATATGCCCACTTGGGTATTCGCCTGTGGGCGGATAATGAAATGTAGATGAAAAATAAAGGGGAGATGTAACAGCTCCCGTTGAAGGATCGGGTGTGGCGCCAGCATGGGCGCAAATGTTCTTGAAGTGCTCGGTCATTTCAATTTTCTTTTTTCAAAGTTAATTTATTAGTCAGTATTGATTGGTTCATTCATTTTTATTCTTCCTCAAAAAATCACAACTTGGGTTTGTTAAGTAATCATAAACCCTGACAAATCATGAAAAAGGTTATTCTTCTCAGTTTATTCTTGTTCTTTGGGTTAGCCATCAAAGGCTTTAGCCAAACAGTGTATGCTTCTAAGGGAGGCGAAAAGTATCACACAGCCGATTGCAAACTTTCGGGCGATGCCGATGGAATGACGTTGGCCGCTGCTAAGAAAGCAAGCAAGGGTCCTTGTGGTGTTTGTAAACCTGACGATCACACCAAAGACAAGGTAGCTCAATGCGCAGGAAAAACAGCCGATGGCACTAAGTGCAAACGCATGACTGCAAGCAAATCAGGCAAGTGCTATCAACACAATAAATCATGACCCTTCAACCACTCCACTCAAAAGGACCAAGTTTTTCGCGCATCATCACCGGTGTATGGCGGTGGCACACGTTGTCTACTGAAACGGTGGAACGTTTGATTCATACTTCGCTAGATGAAGGTATCACCACTTTCGACCATGCCGATATTTATGGAGATCATAGTTGTGAAGAGTTGTTTGGCAACGCATTGAAAAAAGACGCGTCTCTTCGAGAGAAGATTCAGCTTGTCACAAAATGTGGCATCAAGTTTAGTTCTGCCAAGCGGCCTGCTACCTGGGTCAAACATTACGACACATCGGAAGAGCATATCACCTGGTCGGTTGAGAATTCATTAAAGATGTTGCATACCGATCATCTTGACTTGCTGTTAATTCACCGACCCGATCCACTTCTTGATCCGCATGAAGTATCGGAAACATTTGTGAAGTTAAAGGCAGCTGGTAAGGTCTTGCACTTTGGCGTTTCGAATTTCACGCCCTCACAATTTGAAATGCTGCAGCATTTTTTACCGTTCCCATTGGTCACTAATCAAATTGAGATTTCGCTTTCGCGGATCGATCCACTTTTCAATGGAGATTTGGACTTGATGTTGAAGCATGGGGCAAGCGCCATGGCGTGGTCACCACTGGGTGGCGGAAAGCTCCATTTTGAAGAACGCGTTTGGTTTGCAAAAACCGCTAAGTACAATGCTTCTTATAGTCAGTTGGCATTGGCCTGGTTGCTTAAACATCCATCGACTATTTTTCCAATACTTGGCACCACCAAACCAGAGCGAATCTCTGAAGCGGCCAAATCGGTTGACATCAATTTAGACAGACAGGATTGGTTTGAAATGTTGAAGTGGGTGATGGGGAGGGAAGTTGATTGAGTTCTTGATTCAAAATTTAATGTTTAAAATTCCTATTTTAAATCTTGAACATTGAATCTTGACTTAGTTTTCGAGCTCTACAATAATTTCTATCTCTACGGCCATGCCCATGGGAAGTGCATACATTCCCACTGCAGAGCGCGCGTGTTTTCCTTTCTCGCCAAAAACGGCCACCATTAAATCAGAAAAACCATTGATCACTTTCGGTTGGTCTCCAAACGTTTCGGTGCAATTCACCATGCCTAGGACCTTCACAATTCTCTTTACTTTATTTAAATCGCCAATTTCGGATTTCAACGTAGAGAGAAGAGATATCCCGGTCTGCCTTGCTGCATCATACCCTTGCTCGATGGTCAAGTCCTTCCCCACCTTGCCAATAATGTTGCTGCCATCCGCTTTTGTAGGGCCATGGCCTGACAAGTAAAGTAAGTTGCCCGTTCTTACGGCTTTCACATAATTGGCAATAGGCTTGCCGGGCGTAAAGAGTTCGATGTTTAAGTCTTTCAACTTCTTATCGAAGTCAATATTTTGAGCGAAGCAATCGCTTAACAATAACAATGCGATACAGGCAAAAAGTAACTTTTTCATAAATTAAGACTTTACGATCACATACTACTTAGCCTTCAGCAATTACGCTTTCAACAATCCTTTATTTTTCAAAATGCTAGTTAGAAACTTCCGTTCGTTTTCAGTAGTAAATATTCTAAAGGGTAAATGAATCAATTGCGCTTTATTCACAAAAAGAACAAATGCTTCTTTGGTGACCTTTGCACTTTTGATTTGATCCCACTTCATCGGCATGCCCTCACGGGCATTCAACTTCATCACAATTTGTTGACTGGTAATTTCGTAAGAGAATCGCTCAAAAAGCATCTTGCCTTGCTCTAATTGCGTGACCCCGTAAAATTGGATCCACCAAAAAAGTAAATACAACCCCGCAGCTGTAAATGCGCCAATGAACCACCAAATGCTTGGGATCCACAAATACAAAAGGCAGATGGCTACCACAATCAAACTTACCCACCACTGCTGAAGCAGGATGTTTCGCAACGCCATGCGGATATAGTCTTTCTTTTCTAAGCGATAGTTTTTGGTCTTAACAAGCATAATTCTAACTGAATGGGTCGCAAAAATAGCTGATTTTTTGGAAGGATGTATAGTTAGTTTGGGGGTGTATTTCAAATTGACGCGCCTTTTCTACCCTCACCCTATTGAGGTACTACGTTCACGCAGTTCATCATCCCCGCTCCCCCAGGAGAGGGACATACAAGCTATATGTAATGGAAGAGTTTAAATGGGTGAGGGCAATGAAGAAAACTACTGCAATAATTCAAAATGCACCTGTTTCAAGCAAAGAAGGAAACTGCCCTTAGGTCATTTAACCACCTTTAAACTCAAATCGAGGCTTTTGGTAGAATGCGTCAGCGCGCCCATAGAAATAAAATCTACACCTGTTTCAGCCACCGCGCGCAATGTGTTTTCGGTGATTCCCCCACTTGCTTCCGTTTTGTATTTTCCATTAATCAAGTGGACGGACTTTCGCATATCATTTAAGCTCATGTTATCCAACATGATCGTATCTACACCTCCCACACGGATTACTTCTTCCACTTCTTTGAGGTTACGTACCTCAATCTCAATTTTTAAATCTTTATTTTTCTCCTTGAGGTATCGGTGAGCATTTTCAATGGCTTTTTGCACACCCCCGGCCATGTCAATGTGATTGTCTTTGAGCATTACCATGTCATACAAAGCAAACCGATGATTCTGACCTCCTCCAATTGCCACCGCCCACTTTTCCATGGCGCGAAAATTCGGAGTCGTCTTGCGCGTGTCGAGCAGTTTGGTGGAAGTCCCTTCAAGCATTTGACAAAGCGCTTTTGTGTGGGTAGCTATACCGCTCATCCGCTGCATACAATTGAGTACTAAACGTTCGGCCGATAAAATGGACTGTGCCTGACCGGTGACTTCAAAAGCAACTTCACCCCGGTGAACCAAGTCTCCATCGTGCTTGAAATAGGTTACTTGAAGGGCGGGATCAACTTGCTGAAATATTTTTTCTGCCAACGAAAGGCCGGCAATCACACCCTCATCTTTCACCAATAAACGCGCCTTGCATGGAGTATTTTTCGGGATGGCGCCTAGAGAGGAGTGATCTCCTTCACCAATGTCTTCCCCTAAAGCGGACTGTATAAATAAATGAATGGCCTCCTCTGTGAGGTACGCTGGTGAAATCATTCTTTGATAAAGCTGATTTCGTGAACAAAGTATTTTTTGTCTGATTCTTTTACGCGCATGAGTACGCTGTAGCTATCGCTGCCACTTTGATATTTGCCAATAGCAAACTTAAGCCCGCTCGGTGAAGAGCCTGTGTGGACAATGTTGAAGTCTGCAACCGGATGTTTCTTGAAAAAATCGCCCAAAACAAACTCCGCCTGAGCTTTGCTATAATTGTTTACCTCTCCCTCAATGTTGATATCAGCCGATTGATTGAAGAACTTTACTGCTTCTTTGGCATTATTGGCCTTAATGGCATCTTTGATAGGCGCGAAAATTTCCGCCTGCCCCCAAACATTTGCCAGGGGAATAGCCAAAAAAACAATCCATAACCACTTTTTCGTTCTCATAGGCTCTAAGATAGACCAAAAGTATGCCATAATCGGGGTTTGAAAAAGATATTAATGGTCAAATTAGCAGGAACATTCAAGATTAACATCGCAGCTACTCATTGGCATAGTTTTGATCAGCTATTATCATGAATGAGCCTATATTTGAAAATTATTTAAAATGATTATGAATAAAAAAGTGCTATTGATGATTTTGGATGGCTGGGGCATTGCTAAAAACCTAAGAGTTTCTGCCATCGACCACGCCCAGACTCCCTACATCAACTCTTTATACCACAAGTATCCACATAGTAAATTAGAGGCCTCTGGTTTGGCGGTAGGGCTTCCTGCCGGGCAAATGGGCAACTCTGAAGTAGGCCACATGAATATTGGTGCGGGAAGAGTAGTTTATCAAGACTTAGTGCGAATCAACAAAGCTGTAGAAGAAAAAGAGTTAGATGAAAATCCAACACTGCTGTCCGCGTTTGATCATGCAAAAGCGAATAACAAGTCCGTGCATCTCATTGGTCTTGTTAGTGACGGTGGCGTTCACTCACACGTAGAGCACGTCAAGGGGCTTTGCACGATTGCAAAAAATCTGAACGTAAAAAATCTATTTATCCACGCCTTTACCGATGGGCGAGATACCGACCCGAAAGGCGGATTTGGATACCTGTCTGATTTACAAAATCACCTGAAAAAAACAACCGGTCAATTAGCAAGTATTGTGGGCCGCTACTTTGCAATGGATCGCGACAAGAGATGGGAGCGCGTGAAGTTAGCTTACGATCTTTTGGTAAAAGGCGAAGGCGAAAAGTCGTCAGATTTGTTGACCTCATTGCAAAAATCCTACGAGGCTGGAGTCACCGATGAGTTCATCAAACCCATCGTTGCAGTTGATGCAAACGGAAAGGCAATTACAACTATACAGGAAGGCGATGTAGTGATTTGTTTTAATTTTCGCACTGACCGTGGACGAGAAATTACCATGGCATTGACACAGCAAGACTATCCCGAGCAGGGGATGAAGAAATTGAAACTCTATTACGTAACACTCACTAACTACGATGACTCTTTCAACGATGTGAAGGTGATGTTCGATAAAGATAATTTGGAAAATACGTTAGGAGAAATCGTTTCGAAGGCAGGCAAGAAACAAATTCGTATTGCAGAAACAGAAAAGTATCCACATGTGACGTTTTTCTTCTCGGGAGGACGGGAAGATGTATTTGAAGGCGAGTCGCGATTAATGTGCCCCTCACCAAAAGTGGCCACCTACGATCTAAAGCCGGAGATGAGTGCCAACGATATCAAAGACAAAATCATTCCTGAATTAGAAAAAGGATCAACAGATTTTATTTGCTTAAACTTCGCTAATCCTGACATGGTTGGCCACACTGGCGTATTTTCAGCGGCCGTTAAGGCAGTGGAGACGGTTGATAAATGTAATGAGGCGGTAACAGAAGTTGCGCGCAAAAATGGCTATGCCATTATTATTATTGCCGATCATGGCAATGCAGATATTATGATCAATGAAGACGGCAGCCCAAATACTGCACACACCACTAACCTGGTACCTTGCATTTTAGTAGATGACTCCAAGACCTATTCTAAAATCAATGACGGCAAACTGGGTGATTTGGCACCTACTATACTTACTCTAATGGGAATTCCGATTCCAAGTGAAATGACGGGAAAGGTTTTAGTGCAAAAATAGTATCTCAGGGAATATGATTCAGTTAAAGTTCGGTGCCTGCCTTTTTGTGTTAGGTATTATCACGTTTTCCTGCCGGCAGGCTAATCTAAAATACGACAAGCCTTACTTCGATTTTGACAGTCTGGTCAATGTTCAAATTAGCTATCTGGCCAATCGCAAAGATTCGGTTCACAAAAAAGCTAGCATCGATGGTAAGGAAGGTGAATCATCCTTTCTGGTGGATAGTGCACAGCTGGCCCATGAATGGGATGTTTTTCGGCAGTTAGATGTGATCAATAAACCGACCTACAAGGGTCATTACCTTTTAACTGAAGAAAAGGATTCGAAAAGTAATCTAACCGTAAGACGCTATACATGTGACATCAAATCTTCTGTCCCGGTAGTTCGATTCTATTTTCAAAATCAATTTTCTAATCTCAAACGCATAGAATCACAATACATCGAACAGAATGCCCTTTACTATACAACAAGGGAATTAATGCTGTCACTGGAGGGAACCCAAGGGCAGATTTATGTCTCTGACTATGCGATCAAAGGCGTTCAAAAAATGATCCTGAGCGACTCTGTTCAATTTTCCATACATGCATATATTTCAAAATAGCCGATGGCCAAGCGCACATTTTTAGAGGAAGGAGAAAAGAAGAAGCTGAACAAAGAGGGAATCCGTAAGCTGCTGGGCATTTTCAGATTTGTTATCCCCTATCGAAAGACGTTTATTCTTGGGTTAGTTTCTCTCGCGCTCTCCAGCGGCACACTATTGTCCTTTCCCTACTTTGCCGGAAAGCTTCTTGATGTAGCCCAAGGCAAAGGAGGCTTTGTACTTACCAGCATAAACCAAATTGCTCTGGCGCTTGTCGGCATCTTGGCTGTTCAAAGTGTTTTTTCTTTCATTCGGGTGTACACTTTTACCATTGTAAGTGAACGCTCGCTAGCAGATTTGCGCCAAGCGGTGTATTCCAAAATGATTTGGTTGCCACTTTCTTTTTTTGACAGTCGAAGAGTTGGTGAGTTGACGAGTCGAATTACGTCCGATGTGGGGACACTTTACGACACATTCACTTTTACACTAGCAGAACTGTTGAGACAGGTATTAGTGTTACTCATTGGTATTCCACTCATCTTTATCCTCACTCCCAAGCTTACCATTTTCATGCTGCTTACTTTCCCTGTGTTAGTAATAGCCGCCTTATTTTTTGGGAAGTTCATTCGTAAACTTTCGAAGAAGACTCAAGATCAACTAGCCAGCGCGAATGTAATTGTGGAAGAAACGTTGCAGTCCATTGCGGTTGTCAAATCTTTTACCAATGAGCTGTTTGAGATTGGCCGTTATAAAAAGTCCTTAACTGAAGTAGTGAAAACATCGATTCATGCCTCAAAGTACAGGGGGCTTTTTATCTCGTTTACCATACTCGCCCTTTTTGGAGGAATTGTGGCCGTTAGTTGGTATGGGGCCTATCTTCTACAAAACGGCCAGTCCACGGTAGGCGAATTGTTCTCGTTTATTTTATACACTTCCTTCATAGGAGGTTCGATTGCCGGCCTGGGCGATATTTACAGTTCACTGCAGCGTTCCATTGGCGCTTCTGAGCGGGTATTGGAAATACTGGACGAGAAAGATGAGAGCACCACGTCAGTGCAATCGCTCAAATTGAAAGGCAGGGTGGAGTTTAAAAACGTGTCATTTACTTACCCAACACGCACTGATTTTGAAGTTCTTAAATCAGTCGATTTCACCGTTGAGCGCGGGGAAAGAATTGCACTGGTTGGACCGAGCGGATCGGGTAAATCAACCATCATTAATTTACTGATGCGGTTTTATTCTGCCTCCTCTGGAAGCATCGAAGTGGACAATGAAGAGGTGTCACAATTCAGCCTTACAGATTTCCGCAGGAACATTGGCATTGTGCCCCAAGAAGTAATGCTTTTTGGAGGAACCATTCGCGAGAATATTGCTTATGGAAAAGCATATGCCACAGAATCAGAAATTAAAGACGCGGCCCGCAAGGCAAATGCGTGGGAGTTTATTGAGAGTTTTCCGGAAAAGCTGGATACATTAGTTGGCGACAGAGGCGTAAAACTATCGGGTGGCCAAAAGCAGCGAGTAGCTATTGCAAGAGCCATACTGAAAGACCCATCCATATTAATATTGGACGAAGCTACCAGTTCGCTGGATGCGAAATCCGAAAGTCTGGTGCAAAACGCACTGGAAAAACTGATGGAAAACCGTACCACGATTGTAATTGCCCACCGACTTAGTACCATTCGTAAAGTGGATCGAATCCTGGTCATAAAAGACGGGCAAATTGCAGAAGCCGGCACTCACCTGGAACTTAACCAGCGCGACAATGGTATTTATCGTAACTTGCTTGAACTACAAATGGATCGTTAAAATTGGCTTACCCAATGAAAGCGGAGCAAAAAATATTGCAAGATTTTGATCTGCGAAAGACCAACAGCCGAACAGCTATTCTTAGTCTTTTTCTTAAGAAGCCTTTTGCATTGTCCTATTCCGATTTGGAAGAACAAATTGCAGAGGACTACGACCGTGTGACAGTATATCGCACGCTAAAAACCTTTGTTGACAAAGGCGTAGTTCATAAGGTGCTCGATGATGGCGGGAGCCTAAAGTATGCACTTTGCAATGATTTGTGCTCGTCCTCGGCACATCACCATGAGCACGTGCATTTCAAGTGCTCTGTTTGTGGTGAAACCAGCTGCCTCGATCAAGTAAACATACCTCAGGTTGAATTGCCTAGGGGTTATGAAGCACGAGAAATCAACTTGCTGATTCAGGGGAAATGCCAAAAATGTGCCTAATTAGAGGTAATTGCTGGTTTCCTTTTGCTGGGAATTGATATCAAATTCAACCTGTGTTTACTTCTGAAATATATTTGTAGATTTGATATTGTTTTAATCAAACCCCACTTGAAAAGTTCCATTTGGCTCCTTTTTTAAACCCTCTAACCTTTCTGTCGTTCGATGCTTCTCTTTTCATTGTTTAGAAACCAAAGCCACGAGGAAACAATATTATTTGGCGTTTTTGCGAGCGTTATCTTAGTATTCCTGTTGATCGATTTAGGGGTTTTTAACAAGTCTGCCCACAAAATCACAACCAAATCGGCCCTTTATCAGTCGATTTTCTGGGTGTTCGTCTCAACCGTGTTTGGCTGTCTGTTATATTTTTTCGATCCGGGAAAAGACGTGGCAATGGTCGAGTACTTCTCAGCTTATTTGACCGAGTACGCGCTTTCAGTAGATAATATTTTTGTCATTCTTCTTATCTTAAAATACTTTGCAGTTAAGGAGGAGTATTACCACCGCATCCTTTTCTGGGGGATTTTAGGTGCTGTTTTTTTTCGTGGCATTTTCATATTTGTGGGGGCGCTACTTATCGCTCAGTGGCATTGGATTCTTTATATTTTTGGGGTATTTCTGCTGTACTCAGGTATTAAGATTTACTTCGAAGACAGTGATGAAAAAATTGACCCTGAGAAGAATCCGATTCTTAAACTTTGCAGAAAGTATCTGCCCATTACTAACGATGAAATGGGTGGAAAATTTTTGGCTAAGGTGGGTGGAAAATGGATGTTCACGCCACTGTTTCTGATCATTGTTTTAATCGAAACCACGGATTTAATATTTGCCGTTGACTCTATCCCGGCTGCTTTTGCGATTACCCAAAACGAGTTTTTGATCTACACGTCAAATATTTTTGCGGTGATGGGGCTTCGTGCGATGTTCTTTTTGCTTTCTGGTATTATCGATAAGTTTTATCTGTTACAAAAGGGTCTGTCGATTATCCTTTTCTTTATTGGTGCAAAAATGCTTTTAGAGATAATTCCTTACGAAATATCTCCGGAGCTTTCATTTGCAGTAATCATCATTACGTTAACTCTTTCTATTGTCTTTTCAATTGTAATACCCCGAAAGGAGAAACCTTCAGAGGAAATTGGCTGATTAAACTTCAGCGAAAAAATTGGTTGGTAAAATTCTCATTAGAACAGGAAGTGTTAAAAAACGCTGAGGGAGAGATATCACCACAAACGTGGGAATCGCTTTCAATACCACGATTAATTGTTCTTGCATTGCCTTCTTTTCAGTATCCGTTAGCTCACTTGATTTTGCCTTTTTGAGAAGGGCGAGCAAGTCTTTGTTTCCCTGAACCTCTTTGAGAAGTTTGCTCTTATGGTTGGCCGTGACGCGAGACAGCCTCTTTATAAAGCGCTCACTCACCTGATCGTAGTCTTGTTTGTTTTGCAGATAGTTCAGCTTTTCCCAGTGTTCTAACACAAATCCCTCAATGGCCATCATACTATTCTCTAAGTCATCTTCCGAGAATGTAAGATGTGCACACAATCTCCTCAAAAATTCTTGTTCATTCCCGTCAACCTTTTTATCTGCCCAAATAGTAAGAATTGCCATCTCTAAGAAATACTTTTTCAATATCCATGAATTGTTGGTTGGCAAATTTATTTCTTCTACCTGGATGCCCTTTTCAAAAATAGAGACAGCTTCCTTTTTCTTATCTGCAGAGAGGTTGGCACTTTGAAGAAAATACTCCAATAGTTTGCGCTCTTCAAACTCCACCGCCTGATTGGCATGTGCAGCCGCTGCAATTACTTTTACTACCGAAAAGCGAAGCTCTTCGCGTTCGTACTTAAAGAAATCGGAGACGATTCGGTCTGCATTGGTATGAATCCATTGACCAAAAATAAATATGTCCAGGAAAAGGAGGCTATTATGGAAGAATTGAGCCCAAAAATTATTTTTAAACTCTTCTGTAATCTCAATGCGCTTATCTAGTATCTTCTCCGCTAACTCCAACGGTGTTTTTCTTTTGCCGAACAATGTTTTCGCGGGCGTTGCTAATTCAGGAAAAATAGTGTTGTAGAAATTTCCGATACTGTCAAGCGTTTTCAAAATAACCTCAGACAGTTCCTCAGTACTTTTGATTTGTTTATTGTAAAAAAGAAAAGAGCTACTAATGAGACTTTCGGCCAACAAAATTTTCATTCTTTCTTTGTTGCTCCAATCATTGGAATTGGGATAGTCAAGCGATAGAATCGCCTGACCATACATTAATCCTGTGGGCTGAATCACCCTATACAATGCCTGCTCGGGGTGAGCCGTTTTGATTGTACCTAGTTGTACCTCCTTAAGAGAATCCATCCTCAACTCAAGGTATTCCTTTAGCCAGCCCTTTTCACTCGGTTTCATAACACCATTCAAATCGTTAGGTCAAATCAGTCCTGCCACCCTCAGTTTAATTCGCTATTTAGTCAAATCACTTTTCCATCCGGCATGCTCCCACTGTTTTACTTGCGCTTCAACTTTGTCACGAAGATTATGTTTGTAGGTGTCTAACTTTGTTGCAACTACTTCATTGGCGGTACCAATAATCTGTGCGGCTAGTATGCCCGCGTTCTTTGCCCCATTGAGTGCTACGGTTGCTACTGGTACACCGCCAGGCATTTGAAGAATGGACAAGACAGAATCCCAGCCATCAATTGAATTGGTTGATTTGATAGGGACTCCAATAACTGGCAATGAAGTGAGCGAAGCTACCATACCTGGCAAATGGGCTGCACCACCCGCTCCTGCTACTATTACTTTTAGGCCGCGCGCTTTCGCAGAAGAGGCATATGAAACCATCCGCTCGGGAGTTCGGTGAGCGGAAACGATCGTTATCTCAAAGGGGATTTCTAGCTCCTCCAAAAAGTCAGCAGCTTCCTTCATGACCCTTAAATCAGATTGACTACCCATAATGATTCCCACTACCGGTTTGCTCATGCTACGACTTTTAGAGTTTGTTTAACAAAGTTGGCTTTCTTTTTTAAACTTTCAATATCCTCATCTAGAATGGTTACATGCCCCATCTTGCGAAATGGCTTTGTCAATCTTTTTCCATAAAGATGAATATGAGTGCCCGCAGTCTGAAGAACTTCTGCCAGGCCATCGTATTTCGCTTCACCCGAATAGCCTTCCTCCCCTAGTAAGTTGACCATCGCGCTGAATTGGTAGGCAGCGGTGCTTCCTAAGGGTAAATCTAAAATAGCCCGTAGGTGTTGTTCATATTGTGAGGTTGCATTTGCTTCGATCGTTTGATGGCCGCTATTGTGAGGGCGGGGGGCGATTTCATTAACTAATACTTTTCCCTCTTTCGTCACAAACATTTCGACAGCTAAAAGTCCCACCATCTCTAGCTTTTCAATGATTGATCTAGCAATGGCGTTCGCTTCCATTGCAACTTGTAATGAAATAGCCGCTGGCGAGAAAAGGTATTCCACCAGATTGGCCGTTGGGTGAAAGACCATCTCTACAGCAGGATAGCTCACCACCTCACCACTTTCGCTGCGCGCCACGATAACTGCAATTTCTTTTTCAAAATCAATCAATTTTTCCAGAAGTCCAGGAGCATCAAATGCTTTCTCCAGATCGTTCTCGGTTCGCAATAACTGGACTCCCCTTCCATCATAGCCCTCTTTTCCCAGTTTATTGACGGCTGGCAAGAAAGATTTGTTGTCGATAACATCTTGTCTACTTGAGGTGAGAATAAATTCAGCAGTTGGAATCCCGTTCGTTTTGTAAAACTCCTTTTGCGTTCGTTTGTCCTGAATCAATTCGATCACTTCTGGCTGTGGAAATACTTTCTTTCCTTGCTTAACCAAGGCTTTTAGAGCAAGTACGTTTACATTTTCTATTTCAATAGTAATGAGATCACAAGTACGACCAAAGTCAACTACCGTTTGATAATCGGTTAGCTTACCATGCGTAAAGGTTGAGATTGAATGGCAGGGTGCCGTTGCATCGGGATCAAGAACCGAAAAGTGAATATTAAAATCAATTCCTGATTGGATAAGCATGCGACCCAATTGGCCGCCACCTAGAATACCGATGCATTGGTTTATCGATTCAGGCATTTTTTACGTACGATTTTCGAGGTACAAAGTACGATTTTCGAGTGTGGTAGGAAAATCATCTTGTGCTTCGTACCTCGTACTTCAATTAGTTTTTCTTCAACTGATCAAACTTTGTCTCTGTTGGTTTCTTAGGAAACACATTATCACTTAAGTTGACATCAGCCGTTGACCCTGTTGGGTCGATGATCACATTCGTGACTTCCTTCTCTTTCAAAAATGTTTTCTTCACTTCGCTTTCGTTGATTCGCCATATTTCCGCGGGAATAGTTTCTGTTTCCTTAGAGCCGTCTTTGTATGTCCATTCTATGACTACCGGTGTTACCAACCCCCCCTTGTTTTTTAGTGTAATCTCATACAAATTCTTGTCGGTCAGTTTTTTTCGTACGTCCCCATCGTTGATTTTATTTTTAAACTCTCCGTAAGCTCTATCATCTGTGTTAATAAGAGTGATCTCTTGAGAGCCGGCACTAAAATCAGTCGCTTTCTCCTTTGTCTCGGTATCTTTAGCGAGGTCGCCCGATTTCGTTTTCACTGATTTATTCTCAAGATCCTTTTGCTCTGATTTCACTTTAAACCATTTCACTTCATCCAACTCCACATCTACATTATCTACCGTGTAGAACCAACCTCTCCAAAACCAATCCAGATCCACTGCCGATGCATCTTCCATCGTTCGGAAGAAATCAGCAGGCTTGGGATGTTTAAATGCCCACCGCTGCGCGTACTCTTTGAATGCTTTGTCGAATAACTCCGGACCCATTACCGTTTCTCTCAACAAGGTTAACGCAGCAGAGGGCTTTCCATATGCGTTGGGACCAAAGTCACCGCGGGGGATGTTATCCGAATCCCACATAATCGGGCGCATCATGTTTTTATCGCCCTTCATATAGTTAGCCATTCCTTTGGGAGAGCCCCACGACACGTCTACAGTTGGATAACGCTCCCTTGTTGTTTCTCGTTCTAAAAAAGTATTCAATCCTTCATCCATCCAACTCCATTGACGTTCGTCTGAATTGACAATCATCGGAAAGAAATTATGACCGACCTCGTGAACAATGACACCTATCAACCCCTCATACGTTCTATGCGAATACGTTCCATCAGCCTTCGGCCTTCCCCCATTAAAGCAAATCATGGGATACTCCATACCCTGATTGGCGGTGTGGACTGAGTAGGCAGTAGGGTAAGGATAATCAAAGGTACGGGCGGAATAAACCTCCAGCGTATTTTTAATGGCCATGGTAGATTCCTTAGCCCAGAGTGGATTCCCCTCTTTGGGGTAAAGTGACTGTGCGAGTGGCGTCTTGTCGTTCAACTTAACCGCCATTGCATCCCAAATGAATTTACGCGAAGAAACAAATGCGAAGTCTCTCACATTTTCCGCATAAAACTCCCAGGTGCTTTTTTTCTTCGAGCGCTCTTTTTCTCTTTTTTTAGCTTCTTCTTCTGTTACAATAAATACGGGTTTGTCAAACGTCTTTTTTGCTGTTTCAAATCTCTCAATTTGTTCCTTGCTCAATACCGCCTTAGGGTTCTGCAGCATGCCGGTGGCACCCACAATATGATCGGAGGGAACAGTGATACGCACTCTATAGTTTCCAAACGTCAATGTGAACTCGCCCTGACCCAGGAACTGTTTATTTTGCCACCCTTCGTAGTCATCAAACACGCACATGCGTGGAAACCACTGTGCCTCGGTATACAGATAATTCCCATCCTCTGGAAAATACTCATACCCTCCACGCTCGCTAAACTTGACACGATCTTTTTCGGTAAAGCTCCATTCTATCCTAAAACTATATTTATCCCCTGTTTTCATGGGGGTTGGCAGATCTACCCTCAACATGGTGTTGTTAATGATAAAGGGTAGGTCTTTGCTTGTGATTGCGTCTTTCACCGACTTGATTTTAAAGCCACCTTCATAGCCGTAGGTATCTCCTGCCAAGGGAAAAAATTTAGCGGGAATAGAATCGCGCACACGATTAGTGGCCGACTTATCCGTCATATTGTCTTTAGATAAATTGTTTTGATCCAATTGCAACCATAAATATTTCATGGTTTCGGGAGCGTTATTAAAATAGGTAATCGTTTCTTTTCCTGTTACTACTTGAGTCTCATCATTCAACTCCACATCGATATCATAATCTGCGCGTTGCTGCCAATAATTGACACCTGGCGCACCAGAAGCAGAACGATAGCTGTTCGGTGTAGGTAAAACTTGGTCAAGCTGCTCAAACTTGCCTTGCCATTTTTGTTGGGCAAAGGTGGGGACTGCAAAAATGACGAATACGAAAACGATTAACTGCTTCATGGATGTGGTTTTTAAAGGCCTCAAAAGTAACCAAGTTTTGTTAGAATGCCGAATGGTTTTTATGTAGGGCGAAATCTCAAAAAAACGTGCATAACCAATATCTACTAGAAATAAAGCCAATGAAATCGAATACCGTGCGCAGAGATTTCAATGGCTGGAGCAGGGCATTTAAACATAGTGAGTAAATAGACAACACCCTTAAGCCATCTTTTTGTTGGATTAATATAACTCGGATTCAAATCCAGGGATAGAAAAAACTTTCGATATGGTGAAAGGTTGTGCAGTGCGTTCTCCGCGTCTCGTCCATAGATCATGCCTTCTGCTCCGATCCCAATTGCAATTGATAGGAAAGAGGGCCACCATTTTTTTTGTGGAGACCAAGTGTACCAAAATGTCTGGCCGTTATAGTCCTTCAAAATTTCTTGAAAAAAACCATCACCCAGTAGGCTAGGCCGCAGTATGGCAAAAGAAGTAAAATGAAAAGAGAATTTTGGGAATACAAAAATGCGGTTCCAGCATTTAGTTTGCAGAAGAAACAACAGAGCTCCTAATGCGTTTGCAACCAAATCAAAAATCGATGCACCGTAGCCTACTGAAAAACCATCCAATATTTCGATAGACGACACGATTAAGAACCCGGTTATCGCACCGACTGTTAGATGCTGATCCAGCCCGCCCCACTTCAATAGCCTGGAAGAAATCGCGCACACATGAAATGCCCAAAGTGCGTGGGCAAATTTGTCCATTTGCTTCCATTCCGGCAGGTCATTAAAAAAATGAAAGGGCTGCACCATTTGATCGGCATACCAGGCGGTGCCTAACAGCAAAACAATTATTCCGTAAGCGGCTGCAATTCCTGTCAGGATCCAAGGAAATTTCTTATTGGTCTTTTTTGTGGGTTCTTGTAAATTATTTCCGTGTAAAGGCATTGTGCCAAGATACAAGAGCCTCACAAATAATTATTATTTTTAGAGTTGATTACTGTTCCTTTATGTACCAGCGCATTCCCACGATCCTCCTCTTTACTTTATTCCTATTCTCTTGTGACAAGAAGAATAAATATTCAGAATTGAGCGTAGTACCAATTATTCCACAACCCGCCTATGTCGAATCGGGTCGAGGTGTTTTTGAACTGACCAAGAACTCGATCATTTATGTTGACACAGCCACACCAGAATGGCTTTCAGTAGCAGAAGCATTAGCTGAAAAAATCAGACCCTCTACCGGATTTGCCATGAACATTTCGGTCGCACAGCAGCCAACATTGTCGGGCATCCGCCTTACGTTGGTGAATGAGCCCGAACTTGCCACCGAAGGTTATCACCTAGACATAACCGAAAAGTTTGTAACGGTTTCGGCCAATACTGCACAAGGCGCCTTTAGAGCGATACAGACAATCCGACAGCTGTTACCCACCAGCATTGAGTTGACCTCCCGCCAGGATATGTCTTGGAAGGTACCAGCCGGTGTAATTCGAGATTTTCCAAGCTATGCCTATCGTGGCGCAATGCTGGATGTAGCACGTCATTTTTTCTCAGTAAATGAGGTAAAGCGATTTATTGATCTAATCTCTCTGTATAAAATGAACTATTTGCACCTGCATTTGTCGGATGATCAGGGCTGGAGAATCGAGATAAAATCATGGCCCAATTTGACGTTGCACGGAGGTAAAACAGAAGTAGGTGGAGGCGAAGGAGGCTATTATTCACAAGAACAATACAAGGAAATCATTAAGTACGCACAAGAGCGATACATCACGATTGTTCCTGAAATTGATATGCCCGGTCACATCAATTCTGCCCTGGCTTCGTATGGTGAATTAAATGGCGGCACGATTGTTCCAAAGGAAGGCAGACTACCAATAGATGCAAACGCCAACAAAATTTTAGATGGCAAATCAAAACCAACAGAACTCTATACAGGTGTTGAAGTGGGTTGGAGCACTCTTCGGCTTGAGAAAGAGGCAACTTTTCGATTTGTGGAGGATGTGATCCGGGAGATCTCTGCGATCACGCCTGGCCCTTACTTTCACATTGGCGGTGACGAGGCACAAGTGACAAAAAAAGAAGACTACGTGCAGTTTATTAACCGCTTCCAACAGATTGTAAAAGCCAACGGAAAGACGATGATGGGTTGGGAAGAAATTGCACAGGGCGAAATTGGAAATAATACAATTGTACAACATTGGAACTTACCCAAGTATGCAATGATGGCTGTTGAGAAAGGAAGTAAACTACTGATGTCTCCCGCGAAAAAAGCCTATCTAGATATGAGTTATGATTCTACCTCTTCATTTGGCCTTCATTGGGCTGCCTTCATTGAGGTAGATAGCGCCTATAGTTGGAATCCCGCGACTTACGTAGATGGTATTTCCAAAGAAAACATCATTGGGATTGAAGCCCCGCTTTGGTCAGAAACAATTTCCAACATGGATGAGGTCGAATATCTATTGTTTCCACGACTACCAGGCTATGCAGAAATTGGGTGGTCGCAGGAAACAGGGAGAAATTGGGAGGAATATAAAGTAAGACTCGGCAAACACGCACCAAGATTCAAAGCAATGAATATTGATTTCTATCGTTCTAAATTAGTTCCGTGGACAAATTAAACGATCATGAAAAACCAAATCTACTACACACTAGTTTTAGCAATCATTCTTGCAAGTTGCAAATCACAAGATCAGTTTGTTTCACCGGAAAAATTGAACTATGATGGAGAGGAGCGGCAACTGCTTCTAAAGGGTGTCACAATTCAATACATTCCGTCCGAACGATTTGGAATCAAATCTTCGAATAAAAAACTCAAGCTCATTGCCGTGAAAATAGAGAACGAAACTAACGAAGAGATTATTTTACGACAACCGCTGCTCCAAATAAAGAAAGTCAACGGAACTGAAATCCATTTAGTGAATCCCACTGTTCGATTAGATTGGGAAAAAGGCAGCGGTAAAGACGTTGTTTTTTACAGCCTAAGAGATTTCAATCTTACTTATAAAAAAGAAGACATCGAATCTCAAAAACTCATGCCAAGCGCAACTGCTATCTCCAACGGGGTCGAAGAATCACTAATCCTCGGAGCGGCAGATTGGGCTTTGAAAAAAAGGGATTTGAAAAAATACAAGAAACCCTTTTACTCAGCTATTTTACAAAAGGCTATCGCGCCAAAAACTTCAGTGTATGGATTCATCCCCATCGAAGACAACGATAAGAGCCGCCTTATATTTGGATACAATAGCTCGGCAGAAGAAGCAAACGCCAAATAGATTTGAAAGGGCTTATCAAAAAGGAGGGCTGCCTCGAAAGACAGCCCTACTGTATAAAACTAAAACAGAAATTACTTCTTCTTCTTCAATTCATCAAACTTGCTTGGCTGTGCCACTTTCGGAAACACGTTGTCTTCAACCATAATGTCGGCTGTTTCTTTTTCTGGATCTAACACAACGCTTACCACTTCTTTTTCTTTAGAGAACACTTTGGTCACTTTGGTTTCGTTTATCCTCCATATCTCGGCTGGCAAGCGTTCAATTTCCTTGCTGCCATCTTTAAATGTCCACTCAATGATTACTGGCATGACTAAACCGCCTTTGTTCGTGAGTGTGATCTCATAGAAATTTTTGTTTTCCATTTTTGCCATCACCGCTTTATCATCTATACGATTAGCAAACTCTCCGTAAAAACGATTATCTGTAGGGATCACCGTAAAATATTCTGGGCCATTGCTAAAGTCGTCTGGTTTTTTATTCGCATCACCCTCCTTAGGAAGATCACCTTTGGCAACTTTTTTCTCTTTGTTTTCAAGGCTCGTTTTTTCGTTTCGCACCTTGTACCATTTCACATTATCTAGCGACATGTCTACATTGTCTGTAGTGTAGAACCAGCCCTTCCAAAACCAATCCAAGTCAACGGCCGATGCATCTTCCATCGTTCTGAAAAAATCAGATGGCTTTGGATGTTTGAACGCCCAACGTTGCGCGTATTCTTTAAATGATTTATCGAAAAGTTCCTTTCCCATAACTGTCTCGCGAAGGATAAATAATGCCGTGGCTGCTTTGGCGTATTGCTCAGAGCCTGCCTGAACTACCTGCTCTCCACCAGTCATCAGTGGCCTCATGATACTTTTGTCGCCTTTCATATAAGGTACAATACCCGCAGGCCTGCCACGACTCCAATCTAAATTTGGGTAACGCTCTAGTTCTGTTAACAATTGAACAAAGCTATCGATGCCCTCGTCCATCCAGGTAGTTTGACGTTCGTCACTGTTGATAATCATAGGAAAAAAATTATGCCCCACTTCGTGAATAACTACGCCTAACATTCTTCGCAGTGTTGCGTCATCATAGGTTCCGTCTTTCTTTGGCCTTCCAAAATTGAAGCAGATCATTGGGTACTCCATGCCTATCGAAGCAGCATGAACAGATGTGGCATGTGGATACGGATAGTCGATCGTGTACTTGGAATAGATTTCTAACGTGTTCTTTACCGCGATAGTCGATTCCTTTTCCCAAAGCGGGTTACCCTCCTTTGGGTAGTAGGACATGGCCAAGGGAGTTTTATCTCCGATTTTGACGGCCATTGCATCCCAAATAAATTTACGTGAAGAAGCAAAGGCAAAGTCGCGAACATTTGTTGCTTCAAACTGCCAGGTTCTTTTCTCAGAAGATTTTGTTTTTTCTTTTGCAGTTGCTTCCGCCTGCGTTACAATGATGACTGGTTTATCGTAGGTGGATTTTGACTTTTCAAAACGCTCAATTTCAGTTTTCGTTAGCACTTGCTGCGGATTAGCCAATGATCCTGTTGCGCCCACAATGTGGTCGGCAGGAACGGTAATGCTCACCTTGTAATTTCCGAAGGGCAAGGTGAACTCACTTCTCCCAAGGAATTGCTTATTCTGCCAACCGACCAAGTCGTCATAGACACACATCCGAGGGAAAAACTGGGCAATGGTGTAAACATAATTGCCATCTTCCGGGAAAAATTCAAGTCCACTCCTTCCACCAAATAAATTGCGGTCGTTTACATTGAAGGACCACTCCACTTTAAAAGAAACCTTTTCACCGGACCTGAGTGGTGTGGTCAAGTCTACCCGCATCATGGTTTTGTTGATCGTATGCGACAACGCCTTGCCATTTACGTCCGTCACCGATTTCACTTTGTATCCACCTTCATAGTCGTAAAGGTTAAACTGGCTAGCCATCGATTTAGCAGACGAAGAATCACGAACGGTATTGGTTTGTGTTTTAGCCGTGTTACTCTCTTTGTCTAAAATATTTTGATCGAGTTGAACCCACAGGTATTTCAGCACATCAGGAGAGTTATTGGTATAGGTAATGGTTTCCTTGCCCGTTATGCTTTGGTTAACGTCATTTAGTTCTACAGCCATATCATAATCTGCCTGCTGTTGCCAATATTTTGGTCCCGGTGAGCCCGATCCTGAGCGATATTCATTCGGAGTAGGGAGCATTTGATCGAGTTGCTCAAATTTGCCTTGCCACTTCGGTGGTTCCGGTTTTTGTTCTTGAGCGAAGGCGCCTAGCGATAGACAAAGCGAAAGAAATAGTAGAAGTTGTTTCATGTGTTAATTATTCAAGGTTCAAGGTTCAAAATGCAATATTCAAGACGGTTAAAAAAGATGCAATATTCTTAGAGACGATCCTTCATCAGTATTAATGCGATTCCAGCAATAGCCGATGACAAAACTAACTTCCAGTCTCTTCGATTTATTTTTAAGAAATCGACCAAAAGAAAGCTAAAGGTTAAGAAAATAACTACTACTATTATTTGGCCGAACTCTAAACCCAGATTAAAGGCCAATAGCTGTGACAAGATCGTCTGGTCTTTACCCAGAATTGCGCGCAGGTAATTGGAAAAACCCAACCCGTGGATAAGTCCAAAGAAAACAGCAAATAGATAGTTGATTTGGACACCCTTTTCCCCAGTAAGCCCTTCTTTCTTAAAAAGGTTAGAAACGCAGGTAATAAAAATGGTCAGCGGAATCAAAAATTCAATTAGCGAAGCATTGACAGAGACAATTTTAAGTGTGGCTAACGCCAATGTAATGGAGTGACCAATAGTAAATGCAGTGACTAGAATAAGTATCTTTTTCCAATCGCGGATGAGATAAACTGCACAAAACGCCAGCACGAACAAGATGTGGTCGTAGCCATTTACGTAGTCCAAAATATGGTCTTTGCCTAGTCCGAAATAAAGAGAGAATTCACTCATTGCATGCCATAGAAACACGCAAGTATAAAGCTAATTTTGAATTAGGACAATAAGGGGTAATTTTACAAGTCAATGACAGTGCCTTTTGGAAAATATTTTTATCTCTGTCTCGCGTTGGCAGCAAGCTGCCGGCTGCAAGCTGCAGGCTATGAGCATTTGGTCACACGCTGCGAGTTTTCACCCCAAGAGTGCCTGCAGCTTGAGGCTTGTAGCTTGAGGCAATCCATCCATCCTATCCACATTTCAGTTACCGAAATCACTTATAGCGAGAAAGACAAAGCGCTTCAAATAACTTCTCGCTTGTTCATCGATGACTTAGAACTCTCGATCCGTTCACAGCGCAAAGAGACGGAGCTTGATATTCTGGAACCTAAGAACGGCTTTACTACCCAACAACTTGTCATCAATTATCTCACTGAACATATTAAGATTAAACTAGACGGCAAATGGTGTAAGCTTATGTTCTTGGCGGTAGAACGCGAAGACATATCCTTGATTGCCTATATCGAAATTGAAGGCGTAAAAAAGATCAAAACGCTAGAGGTTTTTAACGATGCTATTATGGCAACGCACGAAGATCAGTCAAATCTGGTACACGTCACTTACAAAAGCCCGGTGAAGAGTGCTCGCCTTACTTCATCCAGTCCATCCGAGAAATTTGTATTCGAAAAAAAATAACCCTTTAACCTTAACCTTTTTATGCGTCAGAAAATAGTAGCCGGCAACTGGAAAATGAACAAGACATTGGAAGAAGCACATATCTTAACGGCAGAGTTGATGGGCATGGTAGCCGATGAAGTAAAAGGAAATGTGATCACCATTTTGTGTACTCCCTTTCCATATCTCGTGCCGGTTAAAAACCAATTGGGTAACTCGTCTATAAAAGTAGGCGCGCAAAATTGTAGCGAGCACGATAGTGGTGCTTACACAGGAGAAGTCTCTGCGCCCATGCTAAAATCGATGGCTATCCCTTACGTAATCATCGGCCACAGCGAACGCAGACAGTATTTTGGAGAGAGCGGAAAACTGCTTGCCACTAAAGTAGACAAAGCGTTGGCAAATGGCGTTACACCTATTTTTTGTTGCGGAGAACCGTTAGAAATTCGTGAGAAAGGAACCCATGAAGCATTGGTAAAGCAACAAGTAGAAGAAAGCTTGTTTCACTTGAATCAAGAAGCGATCCAAAAAGTAGTGATTGCCTACGAACCCGTTTGGGCCATTGGCACAGGCAAAACGGCCACGTCACAACAAGCACAAGATATGCACGCAATAATTCGCAAGCATATTGCCGGAAAATATGGTTCAGAAACAGCCGAGAAAATCTCCATACTCTATGGTGGCAGCGTGAAGGCCGATAATGCCAAAGAACTTTTCGCCTGCGCGGATGTGGATGGCGGCTTAGTCGGAGGCGCTTCGCTCAAATCGAGAGAGTTTGTGGAGATTATAAAGTCGATTTGAAAATGAATCGATTTGAAAATTTGAAGATGAATGTCCCCTATCAAGACAGCATTCATTTTCAAATTAGTTAATTTTCAAATCTTCAAATTAGAAAAATGTACTACACCCGTCTTCAAGTAGTTTGCGATCCAGAATTTTCAGAAATTCTCATGGCCGAAATTGGAGAAGTTGGCTTTGATACATTTATGGAAAATGACCACGGCTTTGAAGCCTATGTGGAAGAACGAAAGTTTAACGAGCAACTATTAGAAGAAGTAAAAGAAAAATACAAGTCAATAAATCCACTGCTGTTCTATTGGGACAAAATTCAAAAAGAAAATTGGAATGAGCAGTGGGAGAAAAGTCTAGAACCAATTATTGTAGATGATCGCTGCTTAATCCGAGCCGAGTTTCACAAGGTTAAAGGAAACTATCCTTACGAAATCATCATAACGCCTAAGATGTCCTTTGGTACGGGGCACCACCAAACTACTTACTTGATGATCAAAAACCAGCTGGATCTTGATCATTCGAATAAGCGCGTGATGGATGCCGGCTGTGGCACCGCCATTCTATCGATCATGGCCTCAAAGCGAAAAGCAAAAGAAGTGGTAGCCTTTGACATCGATGAGTGGAGCGTGATCAATGGCAAAGAAAATATTGAAAACAACGCGTGCTCAAACATTGAAATACATCAAGGAACAATTGCTGAAATCAAACCTTTGGGCACTTTTGAAATCATTCTGGCCAATATCAATAAGAATGTGCTTCTCCAGGAAATAGCGACTTATGCGAGCTACCTCGCACCTTCAGGCGCACTGCTGCTAAGCGGGTTTTATACCAACGATATTTCCGATCTAAATGCAAAAGCCGTTCAGCATGGGCTGAAAGAAGAGAAACGCGATGAGAAAGAAGGGTGGGCATCTCTCCTGCTCAGAAAATAAAAACGCGGTCTAATCGTTAGTCCTCATTAGAACTTTCGCTAATTATTTCCGAATTTTCATCTCTTAATATTTACTTTTAGGGTCAAATGCCTGACTGTTGACAGACAGGGAATGGCCAAAATTATGATGTCGTTGATTGTTGACCATTTTTGTCGCCATTTCAAGCCATTTCGCTTGTGAAAAAATCTATCTCGGTCTTATTGCTGGCAATTGGTTTACCGCTCTCTGTTTTTGCACAAAAGGGCATTCCAACAGAGCCTATCCAACAACTGACATTTCCCGACAGTATTAGGATTCTACTAAATAATACAAAGCTGGTCGATATAATGGCTGTTGGCGATGGGTTTGGCTCGGTGTGGGCAAATATCGGCCCCGGTCAACAAAGCCAAATTCAGAAGCAAACTAAATTAATGAAAAAGAAGGGGTATAAATTACGCCCCCATTTTGTCAATTATTATGCTGCGATCGTTGCCGCTCAGTCAGTCGAGAAATTGGATCTCGACCGCTTTAGTAACTTTCTTCAAGTGATCGACAAAGTCCTAGCAAAAGAGAATAGCAATCAGGCAAATATTACGTTTCAACAAAGTCGCGATTTCTTTGAGCATCACGCCCTCAACTTTCAAAAATATTTTCGTCTCAAAGCACTAGATGATGAATATTCTTTTGCTTACCTCGAGCCAAAAGTAATTGCAAGCGACACCTCACAAAGCTACACACCGTCAGCAGAGTCCGATACAATTTCATTTGTCCCTTGGAAACAGCCCATTGTACAACCAGAAATACTGGGAGCTGCGATCGTTTTCTCAAAAGTGACACTCAACTTTGTTACACTCTATGACTCTGCGATTCTTAAAGATACAAAAGGCACATTCTCGCTGCGGGAGAGACTCTTTGTAGGAGAGCGTGGGCAATTTGATTGGAGCAGTGCCGGGCTTTCGCGCGACTCGGTTAACTATGAACTAAGCAAATACAATTTCAGAACCACGCAACCCTACCTTCGGGCTCAGCAAGGAAAACTTCTTTACCTGGGGAAATTGTCTGGTCGGATACCTGGCCAATTTGAATTCAACAGCATCAGTCACAAATCGAGGGCAACCGCTTTATATCCAAATTTCAGATCGTATGAGAATAATGTATCTATTCTTGGGCTGGGTGAGTTTATTCATTACCAGGGTGGATTTAGTTTGGTCGGCAGAAACATAAATAGTTTTTGTGCCAACGGAAAGCAGTCAACTTTGGAAATATTAGGTTATGCGGACAAGCGTTTTAAAATGCAATCCTATTCCATTTCTATCCAAGACTCGTTGATCAATTCCGATAATGCAAAAGTGACCATCTATCAGAGCAATGATTCAATCACTCATCCTTCTTCACAGGTGCACTTCGATCGAGCAAAGCAAAAGATTTCGATTTCAAAAGACCGATCGTCCCAACGGAATGCCCCCTTCTCATCCTCCTTTTTTGGAATTGATTTTAATGTGGATCTCATGCGATGGGACCTTCGGTCTGATACGTTAACCCTTTCCATTGCTGGTAGTGGTGGCATTGCACCGATGATTATTGAGTCGCATGATTTTTTCGATGAAGAGGACTTTGAGCGACTGGCAAATCCAATTTTTGGTTACAATCCTCTACTCATGTTCACTGGTTTCGCCAAACAAATCAAATCTCAAAGATTTTCTGTATTTGACCTAGCTCAAGTAAAAGGAAATCTAGAAAAAATAAAGATGGCAGCAGATTTTTTATCTCAAAAAGGAATGATTCTTTACCAATCGAGAACGGGGGCAGTTTATGTTAAAGATAAAGCGATGCACTTCGTGGAGGCGAAACGAGGAAAAGTTGATTATGATAATTTGAAAATTCCCTCTTATACTGAAAGAAATCCCAATGCGTTTATTAGTCGTATAGGAGGATCCATGACCGTGAATGGCGTAGAAGAGTTTAATGTGAGCGATGCCCTTAATGTGATCATTAAACCGGACAGCAGCGTAATTACTTTTCTTAAAAATCGAGACATTAAATTTAATGGAACCATCAATGCGGGCAATTTTGAGATAACCGGAAAGGACTTTACGTTCAAGTATGATAGCTTTTTTGTTAACCTTAACCACATTGACTCAATTCGGTTTTATGTTGTTGATAAAAATGGCACGCGCAGGCGAGTAAACAACTCTTTGGTAGGGGCAGACTCAACGACTGCCGCAGCCGGTGGGTTGCAAACCAGCGCAAACAAAACCGCTGGCACCCTTTTCATCAACCGTCCCGACAACAAATCAGGTCGGGCGCAAGTGCCCAATTTTCCGAGGCTGGACGCAACGGCTGGTGGTGTCATTTATTTTGATCGAGAGGAAGTGCTGGATGGTGCCTATGATAAATCCGTGTTCTTCGTGATCCCACCTTTTAAACTGGATAGCTTAAACGATGCCGATCCGGGTTCAATTAATTTTGAGGGAAAATTTATCTCTAGTGGCATGTTTCCGCCCTTCGATGAAAAGTTACATACTATGCCGGACAAGTCATTAGGCTTTAACCACACCGTTCCAGCCAAAGGCTATAACCTCTATCTAGGTGAGGGAAGGCTTTTTGGCGGGTTAAATTTGGACAACTCTGGGCTACGTGCTACGGGGAGAATTGAATACCTCTCAGCCAAAGTGCAATCTGATGATTTTGTTTTCTACCCAGACTCTGTACTATCGAAAGGAAAATCAGTTGAACTAAAAGAAAAACAAATCGGCAACGTGACTTTCCCCCAAGCCACCGTTAGCGATTACCAAATGAAGTGGTTTCCCAAGCAAGATCGTTTCCGACTGAAAAACACACGTGAGCCATTTTCATTTTACAAGAATACCGCCACACTAAACGGAATTGTTACTGTTTCAAAAACTGGCCTCACTGGAAGTGGAAAACTAAGTACTCGTGGATCAGAGGTCTCATCGAAAGAACTCAGCTTTGCGTCCAAAGATTTTGGCGGCCGTCACGCCCGATTTGAAGTAAAGACCGGAAACCCAGAGAAGCCCGCTTTAGCTGGAAATGATGTGCGATTAAAATTTGATCTCGAAAAAAATGTGGCTACCGTTAGCCCGGAAGTGGAAGGGGTAGCGGCAATTGAATTTCCCTACGCGCAATTCAAGACTTCGATTCCACAGGCGAAATGGGATTTGACTACTCAGAAGATTGTAATGAGCAAGGCCCCCGATGTGCCCATCGAGAATTCTTATTTCTACACGACACGAAAAGAATTGGATTCTTTACGTTTCAATGCAGAGAAAGCGGAGTATGACATTGCCACTCAGCAACTAAAGGTAAGCGGCATTCCATTCATCATCGTTGCCGATGCAAAAATCACACCTGAGAACAATGAAGTGCTAATTTTAGAAAACGCCAAAATAGGCCAGCTCAAAAACACGACCATTGTTCTTGATACGCTCAATGGCTACCACCGATTGACCAAAGGCGTGGTGGATATCATCTCGCGAAAAGAATTTACGGGCTATGCTACCTATCAGTACGTCAATTCTGTGAACGACACATTCAACATTAAAATGACTGACTTTCATCTGGAAACTATATCTACCGAAGGAAAATCACGTAAAAAAGAAAATGTCAATGCAACGCAACAAACGGTTGGAAATGGGTCGGTGGCAGACACGGATAATATCTTAGTAGCCCCACGCATTTTCTACAAAGGCGACATGGTCATGTACGCCAGTCGCCCCGCACTGCAATTAAAAGGCTTTGTTAAGCTGGATTTAAAAAAAATAAAAAACTACAACACTTGGCTAGCTTACAATCAAAGCGGTGATGAAAAAGATATTTATTTGGATTTTGATAAAACTGAAACTGAGGAGGGAAGAAAAGCCGCTGCCGGCCTACATTTTGCTCAAGATAATAGCCTCTACATCACTTTTATCTTTGACAAAAAAGATGAAGGAGATGAGGATTTTTTCCTGCCCAGTGGTTCTCTATTCTTTGACAAAGAAAGCAGCCAATTTAAAATTGAGGACCGCCAAAAAGCAGCTGGCGAGAAACTATCAGGAAAAGTATTTACCTACAACGAAGAGAAGCAAGAAGTTACTTTTGAAGGACCTATCAACTTCTTCAAGAACACGAATGGTGTCAAACTAACGGCTTCTGCGATTGGATCTGGAAGTTTGACTACCAATGAAATCAAGATGAATTCATTCATCTTGGCCAATATGGCGATTCCTGATATGGCCTATCAACTAATGGCCAATAATCTTTTGGAGGTAGTAAAAAGTGAGGGCGTTCCCGAAGGGTTGGGAGATCAAACCGAACTGCTGTATAAAATTAGCAATCTGATTGGCGAACGAGTAACAAAAGACTATGAACAGAAATCGCAGCAGGGTTATGTCTCTTTGGGTACTGTACAAGGGCTAATTCAACCACTCGTTTTCTCCAATGTCAATTTGAAGTGGTCACAAGATCGAAAGGCTTTTTATAGCGAAGGGACCATCGGTATCAGTAACAGCAATCGGCTGGATATCAATGGGGCATTTGAAGGCTTCATGGAAATTCGAAAAAATGAAGATGGCGCACCAGTATTTCACATTTTCTTCAAAGCTTCTCCTGAGTCGTGGTATTACTTTGGATTTGAAGACAACCGTTTGATGGTTCATTCGGCTAACCAGGCTTTTAACGATCTGATTACCAAGAAGACAAATGCCAGTAAAGCCAAGTTGGGCGAAATGATATTCATTCCCGGCACAGACGATGAAATACTCTCGTTCGTCAACCGGTTTAGGCTTCAGTATTATGGGATTGAGCAACCTTATGATTTGACAGGCGGAACATCCTCCGCTAAAAAGAAGGAAAAGAAAAAGGAGGAAAAAAAAGAAGACGATGGCTTTTAAGCTTCAACCGAAAACAAAGTGGTTGTTGTACGCTAGCAGTGGGCTGATGCTCGTGGGACTTGGTTTGTCAATGGCAATTGATGCAGGATTCAAACGATTTAGTGGTGACCCTTGGTTTTTTTATGGAACCATTGCTCTTATTGTGTTTAACTCAGGAATCAGTTTGTTTGGTCAGGCGGTGATCGAATTCATGCGGTGGAAAAACCTCCGCTAGGATAGCACTACTTCGTTTTTTGTATTCATCTCTTCCAGACATTTTTTACGTCTCCTATCTACGTTTCGGGCAAACAGTACCATGATTGGGGTATACAAGAAATAAGTCATCCCCGAGATCAAACCTGCTATCCAATGTCCATGAAAAATAATGGCCATCATTACAGAAAGCAATGGGACAGTTGCCATTAATGTGTTTGACTGAATTCTCGAACGCGTGTCAAAACGTTCGATTTCATTTAACTCCATCGCGTCTGCTTGTTTATAGGCATAGGCATACATCCACCTTAAAACGAGGAAAACTGCGGCTGCCCCAAGCCCATAGATGATCATTAAATCTGCAACATCCTTTCCCTTAATCAGCCCGTTCATTTCAGTCAGAATATTGTCTTGTCCTGTCATAGCAGCGATCGGAAAGAGAATTAGCTTGGTGAGAAACTTCAACGGGTAAACATAAAACAGCACGATCACAAGAAACAAAGTGTTGAGCATGACGATTTTTCCATTTCGCAAACCATATCGTAAAAAGAAAACATAATGCTCATACCAGATCGAAATGATCAGCGCTATGCACAACAAAAATGGGATTAAATCAAATGCAAAGCGCTTAACCTGCTCAAAACTAGATGGAGGCGAAGTAGAGATAAGTAACAACGTGATCGCTAAAGCAAATACTGCATCGCTAAAATTTTCCAACCTCCCGGGTTCTTGACCACGAAACCGAAATTCCTGATTCAGTCCCACTTTGTTTTTTGTCAATAGATCACGCACCATATCACTAAACCGATTCCGGGTAATCAACCATATTTTTCTTGTAAAATAATTTCAAAAAAACGAGCACAAGATTAGTATGATCGTTGTCACTTTTGCTGCTGAAGAACTCACCAATATCCGAAAAGCCCGAGAGTGACTCAAATTGCTGACTCCCCAATTTCTTGAATCCCATTGACCAACCCATGAACATTCGTTCCTTCGAATCACCTTCAATCACTATCGTAACTTTTTTATGTCGAACGTCTCCGACAATTTTAGTATAGAGTTTATTGACAACTGTTTTTTCACCTTCCAACACCTGAATGAATTTACCCTGGATATAGAGAAGGATACCGGTGATGTCTGTCGTTTTGTTCGAGTTGCGACTTTGCTCCAAAAGCTGAATCAGGTCCACTTCCGAAAACGGAGCCACCGCTACACTAGTATAAACCAAGTGATACATGGATCGAATTTACACAATAAACCATCGTCAGCCAATATCCTCGTCAGATGTCTTCCTCATAAAGGGAGAAGCTTGTTGGTGAATGTGTATCGCCCTTCGAGACAAAACGATACCAATGATCAAGGATATCACGGCTCCGATCCAAATGCCTGGCACATAGGAAATGAACCAAAAATAGTCATAGGCACCATGAAAAAGTGTGGCAACCCCTAGCGCATAAATGGCATAATGAGCTTTTCTATGCTCAAATTTTGCCTTGCCTAAAAAATATCCCATCAACACACCAAAAGAAGCATGAGCAGGTACAGCCGTGAACATCCGAAGTACGGCTGTCTCCACTCCACCATCCATCACATACAAAATATTTTCAAGGCCGGCAAAGCCCAGGCTCACAGTTACCGAATAGACAATACCGTCAAAAGGTTCGTTGAAATTTTTATTGGGATAGAGAACCCAGCGCACAAAAATAAATTTGCTGAACTCCTCGATCAGTGCAACTAGTAGAAATGCGTGGACGGCCTGTTGAGTTAAGCTGGTAGGATCTAGTGGTACAAGTCTGCTAATTGGCCAACTAATCAGCAATGTGATAAGGGTGCTGATTACTCCAAAGAAGAAACTCTTTACTAATAGACCAAGTGGCTCGCGTTCATGTTTATCCTTCCAGTAAATGTATAGGCCTATTGCTGCACCGGGCGCCAAAGCAATCGCTAAAAGAAAAAAAATATTCATCGTGTATGTTTCAGTATGTTAGGAATCAGGTTTAACAGCTTTGGCAATGTAGCGCAGCCCATCCAACGTCAAGGACGGGTCGATAGCATAGAAAAAAGAGCTTAAGGGTGTGATGACAAATGACAGCCCACCCGTAGCAATAGCCGGACATTCGATTCCTAGTTCCGTTCTGATAGCCTCTACCATTTTTCTCACCAACCCTTCATATCCGATTACAATACCCGATTGGATGGCGGTCACTGTGTTAGTCCCTAAAGCCGATTTGGGTATTTCCAGTGGCACATCAAAAAGCTTGGCGGCATTTTGAGTAAGTGCTTTGAGAGCCGTTCGCAGACCAGGTACAATCGATACACCCAGGATTTTTCCCTCGCCAGAAATGGTAGTAAATGTGAGCGCAGTACCAAAATCAACCACAATACAAGTTTGCTTATATTTAACGAAAGCCCCCATGGCGTTAGCTACCAGGTCTGAGCCGATTTCATACGGATTCAATACGGTGATGGGTAGATCGTCATAAATTTTAGGTCCAACTACAATTGGCTCTTGTTGAAAAAGTGTACGAATGACTCCTTTTATTTTTTCATTCAGTGACGGTACTACGCTGCTGATCACCACCGTTTGAACTGTATTGAGGGAAACGGTGCTCTCTAGAAAAAACTCCCTGATTTTTACACCATAATAAATTTCGGGCTGGTCGGGTTTTGAGGGAATGCGCCAGTGATGAAGCCAATTTTCATTCACCCACAAACCTAATGTGATGTCGCTATTTCCAATATCTATTGCAAGGAGCATAGGCGAATATTGTTGATTAGCTTATCTTTATCATATCCGCCCCCTTCTCTGCAATCATAATTGTCGGTGCATTGGTATTCCCACTGCTAATTGTCGGCATGATCGAGGCATCAATAACTCTGAGATTGTAAACTCCTTTTACTCTAAGTTGAGGATCAACTACTGCCATTTCATCAACACCCATTTTGCACGTACCCACCGGATGATAGATGCACTCAGCCGATTCGCGAATGTGCGCCAACCATGCCTCGTCCGAATCACGTTGTCTGGGTAAATGGGTTTTGATGCGGATAGAGGCAAATGCATCTGCTTCTAAAACCTCCAATGCCTTTCTGCCTCCGGCCACTTGTATCTTCTTATCTTCTTCTTCGCCTAGATAATTGGGATCTATGATTGGTGCAGCCGAAAAATCGGAAGATTGCAAGCCCACATACCCGCGACTTTCCGGTCTAACTTGTGCCGGAAAAATGGAATAACCATCAGCAGAAGGAAATGAACTCATGTCGTACATATTGGCAATTTTATCTGTACCAGCATTGGTAGGAGTAAATTGAAATTGTATGTCTGGGCGGATTTTTTCAGATGAGGACTTGACAAACGCAACTGCTTCTAATGGACCAATTGACATCGGGCCACTCTTTGTAAAAAGAAACTCTACCAAGGCTACTGCCTGACGATACCAAGGCAAATAATAATTATTCGACTTGATAGTGGTTAAACTGCTAACAGGATAAAAAATGTGATCGTGAAGATTTTTCCCTACACCCGGCAACTCCTTTTTTAACTCTATCCCATGTCTTTTTAATTCGCTCTTTTCACCAATGCCCGAAAGCATCAGCAACTTGGGAGACTCAAAAGCACCCGCACTTACAATCACTTCTTTGCGCGCCCGTGCGATCAACGTATTGCTTCTGCTTGTCATAAATTCAATGCCCGTTGCTCGATCGCCCTCCACTACAATCCTTTTGCAAAGCGCACCTGTCATCACCGTAAGGTTTTTACGTTTCAATGCAGGCACCAGAAACGCTTTTGCTGCGCTAAACCGTTTGCTGTCCTTCATCGTGTATTGAAACCATCCGGCTCCTTCCTGAAGTTCACCATTCACATCGTTGTTCAGGCGTATTCCTTTTTCATTGCATGCGTTGATAAAGGCCTCACCCATTTGAGTGTGATACCAATACGCCTGAGTTACGTTAAGCAAACCGTGCTTGGCGTGAAACTCATTTTCGAACTGCTCATTGTGTTCTGATTTTCTAAAGTATGGCAACACGTCTTCGTATCCCCACCCTTCATTGCCTAAGCTTTTCCAGTGATCATAATCTTCTCGCTGCCCACGAATGTAGGCCATGGCATTGGTGGAGCTGGAACCCCCGAGTACTTTACCTCTTGGGTGATAGATTTTACGGTTATCTAAATGCTTCTGCGGCTCCGTCCAGTAGCAATTCCAATCCACGTTGCTGTGATGAAGTTTTAGATAGGCCTGTGGGATGTGGATTTCAGGTTTGGTGTCTTTGCCTCCGGCTTCGATAAGTAGCACCGTTTTGGAAGGATCTTCTGAGAGGCGATTGGCCAACACACATCCGGCAGAGCCGGCACCAATGATAATATAGTCGTAGGTCATAAACTGATTTGTTGATTCGGCAATTCGTTGATTGACGCTGTAAGGTCAACATGTCGCCTCAAATTTGCAAATTAACGAATCACCGAATTGATTCAAGAAATGGCCGCAATGGCTCTGGCATAGTCACTTTGCAAATCTTCCGGCAATTTGGATACGATCGCATTAATCTTATTTAATTGCCCCTGATAAAGATTAAAAAGTGTGGCGCTGGTAGCCAATGGGATTTTGGCAGCTTTTACTTTCTCGCAAAAATAGATTCGCAATTCTACATCTGTTTCGTCATGGGTAGAATACTTGATGTGCCGATTCGTACACCGAAGTATCTTCCGCAACATCTTTTTTACGATGTACAAATTGCGATCCTTCAGTTCTTCAAATTGGAGGTCGATATCTTCTTTGATTTGCCGAATGTAGCTGGGCTCATTTTGCGATTCAAAGAGCAAGTAGCCCAACAACTCTTTATTTTCCTTTTTATATTTAGCTAGCCGCAGGCAGAGCGCTTGTAGCCAATCTGCATCTGCTTGTTGCAGTTCTTTCTTGATTTCAGCAAGGGTGGCGAAGATCATAATTCGATTTGATTTTTTAATTGGATCATTCGGTCATTTGTCAATGTCAGCTCTATGAAACTAGATTTATCGAATCAACGAATTAACGAATCAAGTCTTTTAGAGAACTCCCACGCCACTATCCCAACACAAACAGATATATTCAGCGAGTGTTTTGTCCCACTTTGGGGAATCTCTAATGCTACATCGCCCAGTTCGATGGCTTCATCGCTTACCCCATTGACTTCGTTTCCGAACACTAAGCAATACTTTTTTCCTTGTTCAATTGCAAAAGATTGAAGAGGCGAGCTTTCGGTGGTTTGTTCAATCAACACGATGAGATGGCCTGATGCCTTTAACTGTTGGATTGCAGCATGGGTGCTCTCTGAATACTCCCAAGAGACAGACTCGGTGGCGCCCAAAGCCGTTTTATGAATTTCACGGTGAGGTGGAGTGCCTGTAATTCCTGTCAACACTATCCTTTCAATTCGAAAGGCATCTGCTGTGCGAAAAGCCGAGCCAACGTTGTGTAGGCTTCGAACGTTGTCCAAGAGAATGCAAACTGGAATTTTGTTGGTTTCTTTAAATTGATCTACAGAAATGCGGCCTAGCTCTTCGAGCTTGAGTCTTTTCATATTTTTAAAGATACTACTAATACCCCTTTATCGCACCTTTATTAACTGCGGGAATCCCTTCCTTCATCCAAACTGGCATAGGTGCATTCTTTAGGTAATAGTCAAAAAACTGCATCATGCGAATGGCGAAGTCGGTGCGGTCTTGCCGTTGTGTAAGGCCATGGCCCTGACCATTGTAGTTTAGCATCCACACAGGTTTGTTCAGCCTGCGCATGGCCATATAGTATTCGATCCCTTGATACCATGGCACAGCACCATCCGCATCGTTATGCATCATCATCAATGGAGTTTGAATTTTATCGGCAAATAAAATGGGCGAGTTCTCTAAATACAGTAGAGGTTTCTCCCAAAGCGAAGCTCCCAAACGCGTTTGTGATTTTTCGTATTGAAACATCCGACTCAAACCGCTCTCCCAACGCACACCACCATATGCGCTAATCATGTTCACTACGGGCGCACCCGCTTCGGCAGCGGCAAATAAATTAGTGCGCGTGATTAGATAAGCAGCCTGATAACCACCCCAACTGTGTCCTTGCACACCAATATGTTTTTCATCAACAAATCCTTTGCTAATCAAAGATGTAACACCCGGCAACACGCAGTTGTGCGCACTCTCTCCCGGATAGCCGATTTTGTAAACGATGTCTGGTACGAAAACCAAATAGCCATTGCTGGCATATAAAGAGAAGTTAATAAACGACCGAATAGGCGCTGGTGCATAGTGCTGATGAATATCGTCTGCATACTTCTCGTAGAAATAAACCATCATCGGGTACTTCTTTTTTGGATCAAAGCCTTCCGGTTTGTAGAGCAGACCTTCCAGCGGTATGTTATCGAGCGATGTCCAGGAAACTCTTTCTACAGAGCCCCAGAAATAATTTCTCATTTGTGGATTGGCATCACTAATTTTCTTTGGCGTTGCGAATGAGAAATCGGTGGTCCACACATCGGGATATTCGCGGAAGCTTTCCCGAGTGAACAAAAGCTGATTAGCATTTTTTGCTTTTGAAGTAAATGAATAGCGATGGTCGCTCGTCATCAACTTGGTCAGTTGATTGGTTTTTAAATTGAATTTGTAGTAGCCCGCAGCCTTGGTCGTTTCATTAAATGCACTCAACAGAAGCTCCTTGTCGGGGTCGATAAATCGTTCTTCATTATCAAGACGAACATAACGGAATCGAATCTTTTCAGTGCGACCAATCTTTGTAATATTGACAGGCGCTTCGTTTCCTTTTGGATTGAGCGACCAAATATCGTAGCGGTCGTAAATCAATAGGCGTGCATCGTCTTTTGTCCAACCAGCCAAACCATATGAGTTTGGAAAGTCCGGGTGATCATCTTCTTCATCGCCTGCGCGAATGCCTTTTGAAACCCGGTTGGTTTTTTCTGTCGCGATGTGATAGGCAAACCAAGTTGTATCAGGCAGACTATACCAATACACGTACTCTGCCAATGGAGAGAGATTGGCGTTTCCTTTTACTTTTTCTTGCACCAATTTTCGGGTGTTGGTGGCTAGGTCAAACACATATACGTCTGAAAAATTCTGAGTGTCCCAGGTAATCATCTTTCGGTGCTTTACGTCACTTTCCCCCAGCAGAATTTTTGAATTGCCTTCGTTGCCGATTGTAATCGTGGGAACATCTTTGTTGCCTATCTGCCTAATGGTGTTTGTTGCCAAATCATAGGCTACCAAATAGCTGCGTTTCCTTTCCGTATCTACATTTTTGTTCTGTTGTGGATAAATATAATCGTCATTGCCTCGCCACACTTCTACCACGGCCATTTCTTCTGGGAGCAGTGTGGTATCGGAAACGGCCGGAGTTGGTGCTGAACCAAAAAACAACTTGCCCCCGTCTTTGCTGAACAGTGGTGTATAGTTTTCACTCACCAACCAATTGGTCGGTAATGCCAACGAATTTTCAGCATCGATCAGCTTGGCAGAAGACTCGCCTTGCTTCCACGCATGCAATTGAAAGTGACGCACCAGTGCTTTTGTTGTATCGGTGTCCACTAAGAAGGCCGCTTGTTTTCCGTCTTCGCTGATCGAAAGACCTTTGTATTTGAATTTAGATTTGCCTAGATGCAATGCGGCAAGATTGCCATTGGTCAAGTCATACCAATACACACCCGCTTTCATGGTCGAATCGTTTCCCGTGGAGGAAAACAACAAGCCTTGACCAAGTTTTGCAAAAGAATAGTCTTTCACATAACCGAAAGTTTTCTCTTTGCCATCTGCCAATGAGCGCAATACGAGGGTATAGCCGTTGTCATCGGAGTTGCCTTTTTTCTTTTTAGTAGACTTTTTCTCTTCTTTCTTTTCTTCAGGCTTTACCTCGGTCTTGGATTTATCATCCGCCTTAGGCTTCACTTCTTTTTTGGCTTCTAACTGATAGGCCACCCATCCTCCTGCTTTTTCCGGTATTTTAAATGATTTCACCTCGGCTACTCTTTCAGTTTTTCTTGTGGTTATTGAATAAATGCCTAATGAATCTTTTGGTAAATCTTCTTTTTTCTTTTTCTGCCTGCGCAATTCTCTCACTACTTTCTGCTGCGGCTTGATTTTGAAAACGACTTGCTTGCTATCAAACGTCAGCCCGATTTCGGCTGCTCGCTTCACCGAATCTTGTACATTTGTTTTGAGATGATAGAATATCGCTTTGCCATCTCCATCTTGTGGGTTGATAGCCATAACGGCCACTGTACCATCTGGTGTTAGTGATTTAAATGGTATTTCTTTCCAGTTGTCATATACCGAGTGGCTAAGTGGCTTTTTAACAACTGGCACGGATGTATTTTTTTTCTGGGCATAGGCCGAAAAAGAAATCAGTAAAAGCACAACGAATAAGTAGCGCATAGTGATGAGGTTTGCGCTAAAGTTGTTTCAATTTCTGCTCGAAAACAATGGTCTGGCTTTGAGATATTCTATATTCGTTTTGGACGGTCGAGAAATAGTTTATTCAGGTCTCTCCATCTCATCAATTAGCGCTTTCAATTCAATAAGGCACTTCCCGTAGGATACTTTATACATCCATCTGGTTAGATAAAAACCGATTGGGGTAAGAACGATGCTGGTTATGATCATTATTAGGATCACCTCCTTGACCTCCAACATTTTCTCAACATTTCCGCTGCCGGCCGATCCGCCCATTAAAAAACCAGAAGCTGCAGCCAATGGATATATGAAGAGAGCCACCCTTTCTTGAAAACGAATGTTATCTGTAATAAATCGATAGGTGTGTTCTAGTGCCTGCTTTAAACTTTGATCGATCGGCAATACCACGTTGACTTTTCGATACATCGAAAAATTTGCTGCGAAAAAGAAAATGTAACTCACGATCATGAATACCAATCCGGCCTTGACGATTGTCTCATCAAACAAAAAGAAAAGAACCACAAATCCTATCAAGAATGCGAGCGAAAAACCTGTTGTCCATAAATAGGCGTTTTTCAACTTTTGTACCGGGTGCTTAGATTTCTTTTGAATATGCACGGCTCCCAACACAGGTTTGCTGAGTTTGTCTGAATCTAATTTTTTCCAAAGCTCCCCTAATTCCATACTATAAGGCTTTCAATTTTTTGGTTAAGGTTTCTTTAATGCGATGCAGCTTCACGGCTGTATTATTTTTCGTGAGCCCTGATATCTCGGCAATCTCCTCATTCTCGTACCCATCCAAATGCAACGTGACAATCATCCGGTCAATTTCATTTAGTTCTCTGATGGCGATGTACAATGCCTCGGTTTCTTCGCTTGGAATCTTGTCTCCTGAACTCACTTTCAACAACGACAAATCTTCGTGTGGCACCACCAACTGTGGCCTTCGCTTAAATGTTAACACAGTGTTCAGCCCAACCCGATAGAGCCACGTAGAAAACTTTGATTGCCCTTTGAAATTGGGATACGATCGCCAGGCTTGAAAAAGTATTTCCTGAAATAAGTCCCGCTCATCTTCCTCATGGTTCACGTAAAGGCGTATCACCTTAAAGATGATGCCCCGGTTTTCTTCTATGAGGTTGGTAAACTCGCGTTCAGATGCCATACTTTCTTTTTCGCGCCTTAGCTAACATCTTCCCGTAACCAAATGTTTAATTTAACCATAAGTAGGTCCAATGGCCACAATATTACAGCGGATGAAAACAATTATAAAAATAAAAGCCTCCCCGTTTTGACGGGAAGGCCTGTTAATAATTAGTTTTTCTATTTAGCAGCTATCTGGTCGGTACCTATTGTAACCTTTAAAATGGTTCCTTTCTTCTTTGTGCTGAGCATAGCGCTCAAGACCAATTGATGTACACCATTAGCAGCATCTTGGGCAACTGTTACCGTAGCAATGCTCGATTCAAAATTTCCTTCTTTTGGCTCATACGAAACCGTTACGCCTTGGGGCAGAGAACTCTGTAAGCCAAGTATTGCCTTTTCTTTGGAATAATATTTTGACCGTGCAATGGAAACCGTTACTTGTTTGGATTCGCCTGGCTTAATCATCAGACTTGACTCAGAAAGATCAATGGTAAAATCTGTACGAGGTAATTCGGGTTTGGTTTGAGCCGAAACTAGCGCGAAAACAAAAAGGAGGGCGATCGTTAATGCTGTTTTCATAAAATTGTTGTTTAGTTTTTTTTATAAAAGACGCAGATTGGCTTTGCTTCAGCCACTCATTATTGCCATTTGGGGCAAACAGGAAAGAGTTTGAAGCAAATGAACGAATGGAGGGGCGAATAGAGTAGTGTTGTGGTGGATGGATAGATGTTCGAAGAGGCTCAATTCGTTTTTATCAGTCGTTTTACTCTACCTTCAATCCATTCACAGGACTTGCTTTGGCTACTTTGTTTACTTGTGTTAAGACTACGAAGAGCAAAACGAAAATGAGCATGCTCACAGCCAATGTGATGCTGAGGTAATTCATGGGCACGTGATAGTCGTACGCGATATCAAACAGGAACTTGACGAGTGAATAACTGACTGGCACACCGATGAGGAATGATCCTGCAAATAAAATAAAATACTGCCGCAGGATGCCTGTGGCGATGTGGCTAGTTTGTGCCCCAAGTACTTTGCGGATGCTAAACTCTTTGGTCCTACCCGTGATGTTTAATGTCACCAAACCGTAGAGACCCAAGCCTGCGATGAGGATGGTGATGAAAGCAATCGCTTGCCAAAACCGCCCGTGATTTTGTATTCTCACAAAAAAATTGCCCCATATGTCTTCTTGGTAGCTCCCTTGAAAAGGAATCTCGGGGAAGAGTTTATTCCAGTGTGTTTGAAGGGCTGCATATGCTTCTGGCTCTGAACCACTACGAACGCGCAGCGTGAGAAAATGATAGTCTGCTTTATTGGCTACGGTGAAGATGAGGGGAAGTATTTTGCTATCGAAGCTATAGCTATGGAAATTCTTCACGACTCCAATTACTTCGTACCGCATACTATCTATCTTTATTTGTTGCCCAATCGGTTCTTCCCATTCAATCTGTCCTTGCGCAATTGCGTGAGAACGCAGGTTTTTTAAGAACTCTTCATTGACAATTACAGAATGTTTGTCCGCCTCTGGGTGAAGATTGAACGAACGTCCTTTGACGAGCGTTATTCCCATCGTAGCAAAATAATTAGCATCGACCCCCAATCGTTCCACTTCGTATTCTTTGTTGGGTGGCAGTTTGACCACGGTAGTGCCATAATTTTTTCCAATGTGGTTCGCAGATCCAGCAATAGCAGTAACATTTGGATTTTGTGCCATAGCCGCGTAAAGCTGTTCATAAGCCTGTCGGCTGTGTACCTCTGCATACAGTGCATCGTTTTGATTATAGCCCCAGTTGCGCTTTGCAACGTAATCGGTATTTTGGGTAAACATGACTGCGCAGGTGACAAGTATGCAAGCCAGTATCAATTGAAATCCTAGAAGAATTTTGTTCATTGGGTTTTGTGTTCCAAACTTGGAAGAACCTTTCAGAATATTAACAACTTCAAACCTTGAAATGTACAAGGCGGGGTAGAGACCTGATATCATGCCTGTGATGAATAGAACGGCAACCAAAAACAGCCAAAGATTCTGGTGAGCAAGGGTGAATTCCATGCTAAAGCCATTGATTTGCTCGAAGCCTGGTATGAAAATGAACATACCAATGGCCAGGCCGAATAGCAAAGCGAAAAAGGTAACAAAAATATTTTCAGATAGAAATTGAGTAATTACTTTGCTGCGTGTAGCACCAATCACTTTGCGCACGCCAATTTCTTTCAATCGCTTGGCAGCGGTAACAATGGCGATGTTGATGTAGTTGAAACATGCTAACGCCATTAAAAACAAAGTGAGAACACCAAGAATGATAACTGCCTTGGTATTTCCTTCGTAATTCGGGGGGCAAATACCATCGCGAATATCCATTGATTTTCTATACAACTCCTTGAGCGAGACAAAACCAAAATTGGAGATGGCTTGCTCGCTGTGCTTTTCGTTTTGCAGGTTCTTGTATTTACTCATTCCTTGTTGGATGAGCGATATATCATTTGGATTCTCAACCTGAATAAGTGTTGCGTTAACATATGACCTCCAGTCTGTACCATCGTAGATCGGGGTCGCAATTTTCTGATTGTCAAAGTGAATGAGAAAATCAAAATCGACCGAACGCGACTCAGGAAATTTTTTGGCTACACCTGATACAGCAAACTCTTTGCTGTTGCTTTCGCTAAAAATTACTTTTATGGTTTTGCCAAGCGGATTGTCTTCACCAAAATACTTGATGGACATTTCTTCACTTAGCACAATGCTATTCAGATCATTCAGCGAACTGGGCGAACCCCATTTGAGGGGGAACGTAAAAAGTTGAAGAAACTCCGGTTCTACAAAGCGAAGGCGTTCGTGAAAAACATTTTCGTTATACTTGATGACCACGGGGCTATCGTTGATGCGGCAGATTTTCTTGATCTGTGGATAATCTTGTTGCAGCATTTCGCCTAGCGGGGCAGGGGCGGTGCCGAATTGCTGCTCTTTCCCTTCGCGGTTGATGAAAAAGGTAACGAGATAGACTTCGTTTTTATTTTCGTGAAATTGATCCGTGTCGTTTACCCATGTAGCAAACCCATACCACAGCACGCAAATGCCAACCGCCATTGATAAACCAAAAACATTAATGAACGAACTCATGGGGTTCTTCATCAAACTGCGGGACGAAGTTTTGAAATAATTGCCAACCAAATTGAATTGATTGAAGTATTGAAATACCATTAGTTTTTTGATCAATACAGGTCTCAACAACTTCACTGTTTCCCAGGCATAAATACGCCTTACTTTGCGAACGGTGTACTTCTCTAGGTTGTCATAGAAAATCTCTTCCATATCGCCTTCTATCTCTTCGGCATACTCTTTTTTTACAAAGAAGCGCAAGAGCTTCAGCGGCCAGGTGGGAGGTGATGGCTGGTTGGGCTGATTCATTTTTGATCTGTATTTTCTTTTGCCCCCATAATCAACAACCACAAACAAATTCCAATTTCACCAAGACTAGCTGGCAGCGAGATAAATCGGGCAATTCCAATCTCACTATATCCTTTAAAAAGGAATCCGCCCGTAAAATTGATAACGTAGCCTGCGCATCCCAACATTAACAATACACCCAATATTTTGGGCAGTATGCCAGACTTGAATACCAAATACCCAAATGGAAATAGCCACAATCCCCAAAATATGGTAAGGATTTCGATTCCGTTTTCATAATTCGCAAGTGAAAGCATAACTTGTGCGTGTCGCTCATTGATTTGAAAGATCCGCATGTAATTACCTTCACTAATTAAGGTAAGCACCTCCATTTTGTTGTTTAAGTTTAGTAAGGAAATAGGAACGCTTACCACCGCCAAAGAGACCATAGCAATTGCCGCATTTCTATTCACAGCATTCAACAACTTGTATAAAACCAGAGGGAGAAACAAAAAAACGATGTAGCATACTATACCCGCCACGATACTCAAACGAAAAACAGTTTCATTGGCAACTATATTGTTAAATGTTGTAGCGGCATCATTCCAAACGATGAGTTTCGAAGGAACATAGAGTAAATTGAAGATGCCTGTAATAACTACTGTTAAGTAAAACGCTCCTGCAATTCTTGCCGTTCTTTTATTGGATTCCATTTTGTCTCGTTTGATTGTCTGGATTTTGTATTCCTCTTCGTTTCAAATCGACTCGGGCCATTTCCAGGCATACCAAACAATCGTGGCCGTAATCAAACTTTCCAGAATGGCATAGAATAGATAGAACGTATACCACACTTCGCTATAGGTAAAAGCAATCAGTACCATCATACAAGTGAAAACAATTCCAACAACAATATTCAACCATTTGCTCACAATAGGTTTTAATAGGATGGACAGGAAAACCATCACCGCGGGTACAGCCAAAACCACAGCCGCGATAAACAATTTTGTGGGACTGTGCAGTAAATTCTCACCACTGATCATTCCCTGCACTTTCTCGGGAACATACAACTCAAAGTAATCACAGTACAGATAGCAAAGTGTTACCCCTGCCCATAGAGCAGACAATTTAATTTTGATATTGATGGGATGATCTTCTAGGCTGGCGTTCATTGGAGTTTACATCTAATTGAAAGTTACTTTTAGTTGATGCGAAAGTTTGGGCATGGCACTCCACAATCCTGCGCGTATGTCTTTCATCTCGCGAAGCACTTTATGCGCCAACGAAGTGGTGTAATAAATGCGCTTGCGTTTTCCACCTCGCTTCAACGTAGCTTCACCAAATGCAGACGTAAGAAATCCTTTTTCCTCCATGCGCTTGAGTGCCGATTGGATAGAGCCAACACTCAATGTTTCTTTCAAACGTTCCTCCAATTCCCGTTTGATTTCCACTCCATAGGCATCTTGCTGAAGGGCCGCCACAGTAAGAAGCACGAGTTCTTCAAATTCACCAAGTTTAGTCTTCTTCATATTATACTTTACTTCTTAGTGGTAATAAGATTTATGAGTTTTGTCAAAACCCATAGTATCGCAGGTCGAATAAGCAGAAATAGTACTGCCCATATTAAGGCTAAAATGGTGCCTATTCCAATCGGAAGCACTCCGCCAAATGTAAAGGTCATGCCAATAACAAAGCCAAGAAAACAGTCTGCCCTATAAATAGGAAAGAAGAGTGCGGCTGCGAAAAGAGACATCATCATATAGAATGGTATGTCTTTATTTCCAAGGGTGAAAAAGGTTGAAAGGACTATTCCAAAAAGCAACGCACTTATAAATCCGTATAGAATAGTGTTAGGGATACTTGATGGCGATGGCTTTTTTTCGTTGTCGCTACCCATTCTCTTTTGAATTCGATAAAGAAGAAACCATGTCAAAAGTGGTAGCAAAAGCCCTCCCCACCAATTCGAAAATGCAGGCAAATCATTTCGCGCAAGTAGGTGGTGGCTGGGCACTCCCCCATGATAATAATCCCAAGTTAATAGTGACCAGATCGCAACCGTAATTAATGCCGTTAAAAACAATCGGTACCTAAAAAACATCTTGTTAGTCATGAATGGATATTTTCAGTAAATCTGATGCACCGCGAGGGAGAACTATATGAACATATATTATTCGTAATTGCAGTTAATATACGGAAAGGGATTAAAAAAGGTTGTTGAGCTGATCTGAATTTATTCGAGCAGCGCTAAAAAATACTGACTAACCAAGAAGAAATAGTTGTCAGTTAATACTGCTAACTGAGTTAACTCAACTCCATCATGTTCCGTAACTGACTAATTTTCTCCATAATCTCCTTTCCCTTTGGGCGAGAAACGGGAATGGAAAAATCCGAACCATTGATTTTTAGTTTGTATCCGTTGGTGTTGCCACTGATGGCGCTGATGGCATTAACGTTTACAATATACGATCGGTGACAGCGAAGGGTAAACGAGTTATCCAGTTGCGATTCGAGGTTTTTAAGATTTACGCGCAGCAATTTTTTTTGAATAGCTCCCGCTTGCTTCCACATCACCGTAGAATAATTATCATCCGCTTCAATAAATAGTAAATCCGGGAGATTAAATGAAAGGCTCTCGCTTGTATCCGAATAGAGGGTAATTTGACTAGCCGTTTTTATTGATTCTTTAGCCTCTCTCTTTAGCACTTGAATTTTTTGAAGCTCTTGATTCGTCTTGATTGCCTCGCGTAAGCTCTGTTGCAAAAGCTGTGCTTTCAAAAACAACGTGCAAAGTGCAATCGGTATGATTCCTTTGATCGCTACCTGCACGATCGTATGTCTCATAACCGTTAGCCACCCCATGTCGAAAGGGCAGAAAAACATTTTTTCGAGAACGGTAGCAATCGCCCAGATCAAAACTAAATGCCAAGCGTTGAAAACAATGTATTTTTTAATGGTCCATGCGGTGGGATCCAACAACGCAGGAAAAATTCGCGGAAGCACCAAAAGATTAAAAAGCAGTGCTCCAAAGGTGATTAGCCCATGAAGCCACTCTAGCCCATCGGCAAAAGAAAACTCAGATTCTGTTTTGAATAGGTACAGAAACAGAGTAACAAAAGCGCTGAGAACCGTAACCAACAAAAAATTCTTGCGGTCGTCATTCAAATAGAAAGGGAAGGGAGCGTTGAGCCAATCCCCAAATCGCTGGGTCCAAGAAACTTGCTGCGAATTGATTTCTGAAGATTTAACTACCTGACTTTGCACCATAGACCACAAACTTAAAAACTAGTGTTTGGGTTGCAAAAAATTAGCCAACTGAGGGGTGAGGAGACTGCTTTTGGGGTGAAATGCTCAGATTTACTTTGGCTTCATTGTCGCTGGTTGTGGTGAAGCTGAACATCAGGGTGATGGCTACCACCGGCCTGAGAGAAAGAAATAGTTTTTTCATATTGTTTTGGTTTGTTTCTCATTCAGACGAACGAGAAGGCCAGAACGGGCGAAAAGAGTTCTCCTCACAACCTAGTTGGTCTACGCCCGCTGATGCTCCGTCATCCCACCCATTACCAACTTCATAATTTTCACTTTACCCCAACGCGGCACGGTGCGCAGCGAGTACACTAAAAATTTAGTAAGGAAGCCCAGCAATACCGTTGTCTTTCGACCCAAGGCTTTGAGAATAGGTATGCCCACTTGTTGTGGTGTGAGTGACATATTCATTTTAATGTTCGCGCGTTGACCAAAACCACTAGCCACCGGCCCAGGTGCTGCTGCCAACACATCTACTCCGTATGGCTTCAATTCTTCAGCGAGTGCTTCGGCCAGCGATTGTACATACGCTTTGGTAGCGGCATAGTTTGCGGAGTACGGAACTCCTTGAAAAGCGACCATGGAACTCATCAGAATGATACCACCTCTTTTTTGCGCAACAAATCTCTGTGCGAAGTGATGGGTGAGTGTTAGTAATGCTTCGCAATTCAGTCGCAGCATATTGATCTCTGCATGCACGGAAGTGTGAATAAATTCACCCGATGTGCCATAGCCTGCCGAAGCTACCAACAAACCGATAGGCAATGCTTGTGTGGCCTCAATCAATTTCTGGATACCTGCTGGTTCTGAAATATCAGACGCCACCACTTTTACCTCAATGTCGTGAGTAGACGTTAATCGTTTGGAGATTACCTGAAGTATGTTCTCACTACGAGCATGGATTATGAGGTTAAGCCCCGATTCGGCCAATCGTTCAACGATTTCGAGACCGATGCCGGAGGAAGCTCCGCTCACGATTGCGCAAGGGCCGTAATTATATTTTAATCGAGTTCTTTCGCTAGCAGAAAGTTGCATGCTATGGATGGTTGAATGTTTTAGAGATGGATGTACCGTTTAATGCCTGTATCAGCACGGATAAGGCAAGCAACCCGTAAAGGATGCTTACAAAAATGGTAGCCTTTGTATTTCTTAATATATAAAACGAAAGCAATGGCAGCACTTGTAAGGCATGCATACCAATGAAATGTGCGATGCGTAAGTCACCATGGCTAAGACTCCAATTTAGGAATGGAATTCCTTTGCTTCCATCTTCGATGCCAACGGTATGCGATAGGCGCGAACCCATCACAAAACCTTCAAATGAAAATAGTACGAAGATGATGAGACCTAATCGGATTGACCACAAGTAGTAATTTGGAAGTGAGGTGAATTTATTTGCAAAGAACAAGACTGCGACATAAGCTGTGTAAAGAGTAACTAACGTAGCAGCCAATGCCATCATAGAAAAAAGTGCTGAATACATTGGGGTGCTTACATTGTAATGAGAAAGCTGGCCCCGCCCGGCTTGAAATGCGATGTAGGCAACTTCAAATCCTAAGAGAACTACCACTGACCAACTAAAGATGGTTGTGTTAAAGGAAGGCAGATAAGAAATAAACCAAGCCATTGCCCAGGAATATAGAACGGTGGAAAGCGCGAACTTTGTGGGTTTGTACCACGCGCTAATACCCATTACTTGAGTGCTGGTTGTTTGCGTCAACACGAAGAAACAGACCGCAACCACTAGATTGATAAGTCCAAAATAAAATAGGATTTCATTCCTGTGATAAAGCGTTTCAATAAATTGCTTCATACTAATTGCTTTTTCATTTCTTTGCAAATTCAACAATTCCTCCGATAGAAAGCTGAATTGAGAAAGCATTTACATTACTTTTAAAGCCTGATTCAAGCTCGCTTGACTGATACTTCCAAGCCGATTCTCCGCCAGTACCGACTGAGTAAATAAGCCTCAATCCAAAGCATAAGTTATTGGCGCCTTTCTGATATATGGAAAGGCTGGGATTTAACACCAGTTGATTATTGATCACATTTTGAAAGCGCGTGTTTTGCTTGTCTTGACTGATAATTTGATTATTGGAGAATCCGAACCCTAAAGAAGTTTCCAAACGCGTGTTTTTTCTCTCCAATAAACAATAACCAAAAGAAACTGTGGTAACTGCGCCAATAAACTGTATCGACTCGGTAGCGCTTGATTGGTTGCCATTCAGTTGATAAAATTCTCCACCGAGTATCAAACGATTAGAAAGGTAATTGGCGCCTGCCCCAAGAGCAAATGCATTAAAGTTGGGTTGAACAGTGGTTGAGCCAAATGTTGAACTAAAGTTGTTTATACTGGTGCCTACTATTGCACCCAAACGAAGTCCTTTTTTAGCAAATTGCGCCTGCGAGACAATTGAGGTTGTCAGTAAAAATAAAAAAACAAGTGCGCACGTATTTGTTTTATTGAAATGAATTCCAGCCATTATCAAATTATTTTAGCGTAATAGTTAACGTAAGTGTTTTTCCAGCTTCGACTTTTACCTTCGCATCATCAAAATCAGGCGGGCCAAGTTTGATTTTTGCATCGTTGGAAAAGCCAATTGGCTCCTTTGGGAAGCCCACAAAATTTGTCTTCAGGTCTTTGTTTTTGTCGATGTCTTGAAATGCCACCAGCCCATATTCTCCAGCAAGGACTTTTTCAAAAACAATTTGCATCGAGCTTCCGGTCACTGGCCTTTCCGTGCCGATCATTTGTTTACCTACTTTCGGAAAATTTTCCTTTTTAAAAATACCGGCAGAGATTTCTCCACCTTTGTCAGATTGTATTTGTTGGACATTGATTACAACTGTACCGGTTTGACCGTACCCCGCTAAGCCCATCCAAAGCCGAGCGAGCAATAGAATAAATCTTTTCATTTGTTTCGTTTTGACAATGCAAAGCTGGCGCAGTGACGGCACCCGAAACGATAACAAATGTTTATACTTTTAGGTAGTCGGCCTTTTTTAAGCGACTTAAATGGACAGGTGTAATGCCCAGATAGGAGGCAATCATACGCTGTGGCACGCGGTGATGGATGTTGGGAAAAACTTCGGTGATGGTATCGTAACGCTCTTTAGCGCTGCGCGCATACAGGTTTTTGATTCGGTTATCTTGGTAGATAAAATAAAACTCGGCAATAAGCCGACCCAGCTTATCGCCTTCCTTCAAGTTTTTGTAACCCCAGTCTACAGCCGAGCGGGGCATCACAATTACTTCCGTCTCTTCCAATGCTTGCAGTGTGTAAAGCGAAGGTTGTTGTTGAATAAAGCTCGAATAATCAGCAATGAATTGATTCTCTAACGCAAAATGAATGGAGTGCTCCACTCCATCATTGTCGGAAACGATCACGCGAATGATTCCTTTGTTGATAAAAAAGATTTCGTTTTGCGCTACGCCCGGGTTGCTGACAATGGCCTGACGCGCAAAGGTTTTTTCGAAACACCCGTTCAACAGCTCTTTCATTTCATTTTCTGAAATGGAAATCATTCGTTGGATCACTTGACAAATGGCTTGCATAGATTCAATTTAAGCAAAACCATTTTGCTTTTGTTATGGACAAACAAGAAAATTCATTCCCTTGCCAGCACCACTTTCACTTCGGTTATTTATAAAGCAATATGCCTCTGTCTCAGACGACTAGTAAATTCTTCTAGTAGTTTCTCATAATGAAAGCAAGGTCCATCTCGACTGTTTTAGAATGCGTACCATTTGTTTGTTAAACCATGATTTGCAAAGGCACCTCATTTTCGATTTGAATCATTTCATATATGTTAACATTTGCATTCAGGACTTCGAAACTTACAGCGACCGAATACTGCACCGCCTCGGCAAAGTCTTTATTCCAGCCACTGTGGCCAACAACAGCGATACTCAATTCCTGCGGCAATGCATATGCAGGTACGGTACACCAAGATTTCTGAAGAGTGCTGTCTTGCCTTCTTAATCCTTTAATCTGACTCCACTCTCTATTCTCACGAATAACCCATTTGATAGATGACTGATCATCTACTTCATCAGAGTCTTCATTTATATTTTTAAGAATGCGCGCGCAGAATTGATCATGTGTTTCATTATGTTTTGAAGAATGCCAATCTAGCCAAGTTGACAAGTACGAGTTGGTTCTTCGCCTCGTTCTTCTAGGCTCCGCCATAAATGCCAACGTCACCTCCATAAGTACATCATAGTCTTCGGCAGGACCACGCATTTGTTCAGGAATTTTCACCAAGTATACATTAGCCTTTTTTGGTGCGACAGAACCTGAATTTACCAACGTAACTCGTCTCTCTGAGTTTTCTAGTGCCCGGTGGAGATTTGGGACACCATAACCAAAACTCTTAATCGCATCGAGTGTAGGGTTCAAGAATGCCGCTTCTGGCAATCTTGCCGATTGCACTAGCAGTGCACGATAGAGGTTCACTGGTTCACTCGGAAAGGCATTTTGCAACTGAGCCAGTATATGTGCAACCTTGGGTGCAGAGAAGGATGTACCAACCACATCTTTTCCGATTGCATGTCCTCCATTCAGAGTTGAACGTACTGTTTGAATTGTTGTCGCTGCCTCAAGAGAAAGATTAGGATCATTATTTTTCTCCCTAACCCAGTCACCACCATACTCCACCACATCCGGCTTAATCATTCCCCATAATCCTAAGCCGGCTCTTGAAAATGAGGACGGCTGATCCCGTTCACCAAAAGATTTTTTGTCCATATCCTCGTACCCATCATGGCAAATCGAACCAACAGTGATTGCAAAAGAACTCTGTGCTGGGTTGGCAAGTCTACTACTGTCTTCATACAGGTACCCAGGATAAGAAGCTCCGCCAGTGATATGTTCTTTAATACCAGGATTAGTTGGATTACCAGAAACAGTGAATAGGTTTCCGGACGATATGACAAAGATCACTCCCTTCTCGTACATCAATTTGTCAATAGCTGAAGCCCATTGGGACATATGCACTGCGCGGCAGCATCTAAATGAAGTGATTGAAAGATTAAATATCTTCGTTTCGTGGTATCGAGCAGCAATTTCGCTCATTAAAATTGGCGGATAGAGTTGGTCCGAGAGTACGCCATTTGTTCCAGAAAGCACCCGAGCATTTTGAATAAAAAAAGTGAGTTGGTGCTGCCCATTGGTCGGAATAGTCGTTGGATACAAGGCTGAGCCAGCAACTCTGGTTCCGTGACCTCCATTGACTACTGAGTCTGCAGTGCTTGCATCACCAGGTACGAATGAATAGGACACAGGATCAATTGCCTGTGCCAATAGGCGGTGACCTTCTTGTATACCGCTATCAATAATGCAAACTCGCGGAGCAGACGCAGGAGGTGGAATAAGTTCTGTTGTTACCTCAATCGTATCAGTTTCAATTGACCCCGGTAGAACCGGAGAGTCATGTTCTACAACTTCGAACAAGTAAGGGAATGTGAGTACGATGTCTTTTAAAGCCTTTCCCGATACTTTGACCCTGCATGCAAAACTATCCTGAAAATCTTCGTATCCACTAAGGAGTTCTCCACCGTATTCACTTATCAGGTTCTCAAACTTAGTTTGCCGGTCCATACAGACTTCATCCCTGGCAATTTCGTATTCTAACGTAGACGCTTGCCATCGTTCAAATCTGCGATTAAATTTCTCATCAGTTTCAAATTCCTTCAGAACGGGAGGATCCGGGAACTTTATGTAGCATGCAATACCAACGTCTACAATGTAGTCTTGAGTGTCTGAAATTTCGTCCCATTTGTTCTTCAACTCATCTGAAAGTATTTGATCTACTCGCCATTGAAGGCCATTGTTGATTTCCCAAAGCTGTGCAGCTTTATTCGGTGACTTTCCTGAAGCTGTTAGGAAGTTTTCAATTTTCTTTCGTAATGATGTAAAGTCTTTACTTGCAGCTCCGATAATATAACCGTTCTCTTCTTCTGCAATAATTTCAACTCCGAAACCCTTAAGGGATTCGATATCAAAGGCTGTTGGATCTATTTGAAGAAAAAGCGGTACGGTATCTGGATACGGAAGTTCGGGAAGTTCGCTATCACTACGTGTTTCAATTGCTTGTTCCCAAGTAACGGCAAGCTGATCAACCTTAGTTAAAAGAGCAGCTCCATGGCCTTGTCTATTTTCCAAGTTTGATGCAGTTGTAGGGTTTACATCTCTTGGCCCTCTTTTTGGAGGTTTAAAGAGCCCTGCTATTTCACTTCTTAATGTTAGGTGTGGAAAATCCGGCATTTAATTTACTTATGCTGTATGTTCTCATTCAAAGCTTGCGTAATGTGGTGCCGATCTACAACGCGCTCGCCCTTAATGACCGCAGTCTTGGCCGCATCCTTTCCCGTTTTCACAACTAATGCGGCAGAAAGTCCAATCATTTCATTGGATACGTCATCCCAATTTACGTCTGATGACACTTCGACCGCTGACAATGTTTTTTTAAGTAAGCGTTTTATCTCTTCGCTTCCAGGTTTAGGAATTTCAATAATGTCATCAAACCTTCTAAACAAAGCCTGATCAATAGCGCCTTCAAGGTTGGTTGTTGCAACCAATATCCCAGGTGCTTCATAGTCCTCCAACAGGTTTAATAGGATATTAACAATTCGATGCATTTCGCCTACCTCGTTAACAGAAGACCTTGATTTTGCAATGAAATCAAATTCATCAAGTAACAAAACGCAGGGGTAGTTCTTAATCGACTCAAATAGTTTTTTGAGGTTTGAAGCTGACTCTCCCAGATAAGACGAAATAATCGCCTCAAATCTAACCTTCAAAAAGGGAAGACCGATGTTCCATGCAATACGCTCCGCACTCATACTTTTACCACAGCCCGGTGCGCCATAAAACAATACTTTCTGTCTTGGTTTAAGTCCAAAGTGAGACAGTCTCTCACGGGCAACAAACTCTTTCTCAATTCTTGCAATCTTAGTTTCAACCTCTTTGGGAAGTACCATTTCGTGCCGTAAATGGTCTCGTTCCACAGTTGAAGCTAGAGGAACGTTATTACGTTTGTCTGTCGGGATATTAATCCCTTGCGGCAAAATTGTTTTTAATTCCTTTCGGAAATTCAGATGGCCCGCAATATTTGCATTAAGGATCGACTTGAGTTTATCTGCTAGTTTTGCATGTCCTTTTTGTTGCTCATCATCGATGATTTTATGAGCAATTTTTACAATGTCATCTGAAGCATCCCCCTCTATTGCCCTAAACAACCTTACCATCAATTCCTGATTCATAAGCTAAAAAATCTTAATTGCCATTAAGATAACCAATTAAATATATAAAAATTAGACCCGGGAAATTTACAATGAGAAATCTCAAATACCAAGACTCGTTATATATTGGTTATTTCAAAAAAATCAATTAGACTAACTTCATGACTAAAAGATGCGATCCCAATTCTTCCCTGTCTAAGATTCACTCAAAGAATCTCTCATCACAACATCCTTCAATCAGAAAAGTTTTTACTTAATGTAACCCTACCGTCTAGCTTCGTCTTTGGCAGAAGAAGATGCTGTTTTTGGAGTAATGGACATTTATTAGGCTGGTTTTTAGACGATAGTCTTTAATGGACATTTATTAGGCTGTTTATTTTTGAGATTTGGGTTGGATTTAGATATCTACTGTATGATGTTCTTAAGTTTGTTGTGTCAATGGTGAAA
>JAJTGQ010000144.1 GCA_021299455.1 Flammeovirgaceae bacterium
CATGGCACATTGCCTTCTTCACGGATTTTTTGAGAGTCAGTCTTGCCGAGATTTGCTCTGCGATACCCTATAATCTCGATGGTTTTCATAATTGTTTATTGTTTTAGTTTAAATTGTTTACAAACGGATAAATAATGAACTAATTGATTCATGGTCATGAATTTTGCGAATGGCTTTCGCGAAAAGGTCGGACACACTCAGTACTTTAATTTTTGGAGTCTGCTGTTTCAAAGGAATCGTATCAGAAACGACTAACTCTTCCAATACAGATCCTTGAATATTCTCATATGCCTTTCCAGATAGGACGGCATGTGTGCAAATGGCGCGAACTGAATTGGCACCTTTTTCTTTCAAGAGTGAGGCTGCCTTGCAAATGGTGCCAGCCGTATCCACTAAATCATCAATCAAAATAACATCCTTCCCCTCTACCTCGCCAATCAATCGCATGGATTCTATTTTATTGGCTTCTTTTCTGTACTTATCACAAACAGCAAGCTCAGCATTAAAAAATTTGGCAAAGCTACGGGCTCTCTTAATTCCCCCTACATCGGGAGTGGCAAACATGATGTTGGGAAGATTCAGCGACTTCACGTAGGGAACAAAGATGTAGTTACCATCCAAGTGATCCACTGGTATATCAAAAAAACCTTGGATCTGATCGGCATGAAGATCACACGTCATGATGCGACTTGCACCCGATGCTGATATGAGATTGGCAATAAGCTTTGCCGCAATAGCCACCCTCGGCTTGTCTTTTCTATCTTGACGGGCATACCCAAAATAAGGGATGATGACATTTACATTCAGTGCACTCGCACGCTTGGCAGCATCTATCAATAGCAGCAGTTCGAGGAAGTTATCAGCGGGAGCAAATGTCGATTGGACAATAAATACGTCATGTCCACGAACCGACTCGCCAATCAATGGCGACATTTCGCCATCGCTAAATTGTTGGTAATCAACCGTACCAAGACGCTCGCCATACGCATTAGCAATCTTTTCTGCCAAATAAGTAGTGGCCCGCCCGGAAAATATCTTTACTGACATATTTTAAGTAAAAACCCGCACCAGTTGAGGAGGCGGGTTTTCTATTGTTGTCCTACTAGGATTCGAACCTAGAAAGGCAGAATCAAAATCTGCAGTGTTACCATTACACCATAGGACATTCTATCCCTTAAAAAGGTGTGCAAAGGTAAAACTAATTTCCAAAAGCGAAAACTGAATTTTAGTCGATTTTAAGGGTTTTTGGCCGTATCTAAAGTTCAGTCTCTTTTACTTCCTGACCCTCTACAAAGCCCTCGGCCCAAAAACGATATTTATCTAGAATGGAGATCACCGCATTACGGAGATGCCGTTGGTTATTAAAATCAATATTGCCATAAAGTGTGGTGGCGTATCCCTGCCAGACGGAGCGATTTTGACGCCTGTCAAAAAATTGAATGAGCAGCGTTCCGCTTTTCATATCTAGTTTTTTGGAATCGTAATTCAGATTTTCGTCTTGTCTTTTCGCCCACTCTTCAATTTCGGGCTGGTTGTAGCCGTTAAACTTCAAGCTATCCGAGTACATTTTGAAACCAACAATTAAGTGTGGCTTGCTGGCCGTTTGCCGGTATCCCAGAAATTTCATGCGAGCGATGATTGATTTTTCAATCACGGCATTGGTCATTGTTGAATCAACAACACCAATCGGCTTCATGATGCTGAATGTCCGGTATCGTTTGAAATTACCCCTGTAACTGTAATCATATTCCACCGGCAATTCCTTGTATCCCAAACAAGAACTAACTAGCAGCAATGCGATAAAATACCAGAATATTTTCTTCATAGTTGTGATATCCGAAATGAAAAGATAAGCTAAATTGAAGCGAACTGCAAAGGATGGATGTGAATTATTCATCAGGTTGATGTGAATAAAAATAAAGTCGTTGTACACCCATTCGAATTATGCCCAATTATGACCAGACGGTAGGTTCTCGCTATCATATCTACAATAGCTTGTTTCTCAACTTACCCTTCCGAAATGTGAGTCGCACGGGAATATTGTTGCCGCTTTTGCAGCAATACTGTACAACCGGCTTCGCCAAAGGCAAATCGGCTGATGAAATTCTAAAGGTGTTTTTTAAGGAGTTGGTGCCCACACTTACCGAAGAAGAGCAGTTTGACTTGTTGTTTAGTTTTATTCAATACATCGAGCGGCAGGTGGCATTATTTGATTCCGTAGAAGATGCCGCGTTTGAGCAAGTGCACAACCTCAATGGAAAAGGCACGGTACCGGCTTTGTTACTTCGCACAAAAATCGAGAAGAAAGAGGCTGATCTAAAATCCCGTCTCGATCAGTTTAGCCTTCGAATAGTACTCACTGCGCACCCTACCCAGTTTTATCCGGGCAATGTGCTGGGTATCCTCACTGATTTGGAAAATGCCATTCGAGTGAGCGATGTCAATCAAATCAATTTACTGTTGCAACAGTTAGGGAAGACCGGGTTCATCAACCAAAACAAGCCAACCCCTTATGACGAAGCATTAAGTTTGTGTTGGTATCTTGAGAACGTTTTCTATCATTCTATTCCCGAAATTGTTAGTTCGCTTGCTGCGGGATTAGAAATACCCTTGCCTGATTGGAAGAACGATCGATTGATCGTTATTGGATTTTGGCCCGGAGGCGATCGCGATGGAAATCCTTTTGTAACGAGCGAGATCACAGTCAAGGTCGCATCACGGCTACAGGAATCGATACTGAAGTGTTATTACAAAGATATTCGTTTGTTGCGTAGACGACTTACTTTTCATGGAGTAGCAGAACGGATCACAGCTATTGAGCAAAAAGTGTATGGGTTGGTCTTCCGCCAGCAAAAAAATTATTCCTCAGCCGATGAGTTGTTGGAGGAACTAAATGACGTGAGAAATCGACTCGTGGCAGAGCACGATGGTTTGTTTTTAGAGTTATTAGATGCGCTTATCATCAAAGTGAGAATTTTTGGATTCCACTTTGCCGCACTTGATATCCGGCAGGACAGCAGAAAACATGACTCTGTTTGGATATCAATTTTAGACAAACTGAGCGCTACGAAAAAGAGTATTTCCGCATCAGAATTTCAAAAGCTGCCTTCTCAAGAACAGATTAACTATCTTCTTTCTTTAAAGGCTAATTTGGTTTTCGTTGACTTTGATGATGCATTAGTGAATGAAACCATTCAGAGTGTTTTGGCGATCAAAAAAATACAGCAAGAAAATGGAGCAGCTGGCTGCCATCGGTATGTAATCAGCAATTGCCAAAGTGCGTTGCATCTGATGGAAGTTTTTGTGCTGGCCCGGTTACTGATTGGAAAAGAAGAAGTATTGGATTTGGATATCGTTCCTTTATTTGAAACCATCGATGACCTCGCACACGCGCCCGCGATTATGGAAGAGCTTTACGCTATTCCAGCCTATCGTGAACACCTGGCGAGACGAAAAAACCACCAAACGATTATGCTTGGCTTTTCGGATGGCACTAAGGATGGGGGATACTTGCGTGCGAATTGGTCAATTTTCCGAGCCAAAGAAAACCTGACGGCTGTATCAAGAAGATTTGAACTAAAGGCATTATTCTTTGATGGCAGGGGAGGGCCGCCTGCACGTGGAGGCGGCAACACACACGACTTTTATGCCTCCTTGGGCGATACGATTGAACATGAAGAAGTACAAGTGACAGTGCAGGGCCAAACGATTAGTTCAAATTTCGGCAAAATAGTTTCCAGTAAATACAATTTAGAGCAGTTGATTTCTGCCGGCTTGGAGGGCTCTGTTTTTGCGCGTACTGAAATGCAAATGACCGAGGCCGATAAAAACTTGCTGGATCATTTGGCAGAACAGGCGTATTTGGCTTATCTGGATTTAAAGCATCATCCCAAGTTTGTTCCTTATTTGGAGAAAGTAACACCCCTTTCGTTTTTTGGCGACACGAATATTGGCTCAAGGCCCGTGAAACGAAATGGTGCTGAGGGTTTGAAGTTTGAAGATCTACGGGCGATACCATTCGTGGGTTCATGGGCAATGATGAAGCAGAATATTCCGGGTTTCTTTGGAGTGGGAAGCGCGCTCAATGAGTTGCAAAAAGAAGGAAAGGGCGATCAGTTGAAAGAGCTCTATCAAAACTCTTTGTTTTTTAGAACACTGCTCGGGAATAGCATGATGTCACTGACGAAGACTTTTTACGAAGCAACTGCCTATTTGGGTGATGATCCTGAATTCGGTGAATTTTGGAAAAAGATGCATGCGGAGTTTTTATTATCAAGCAGCCAGACGTTGGATATTTCTGGGCTTAGCGAATTGATGGGAAACAATCCAACGATTCGGCAATCCGTGCATTTGCGAGAACAAATCGTTTTGCCACTTATTGCGATTCAACAATCTTCGCTCATGAACCTACGGAACTTAAACGAGCACAACAAAAAGCACGAACAGCGTTATCGTAAACTGATCATTCGAAGCATGTTCGGAATCATCAATGCTGCCCGCAACTCCGCCTGATCATGGATCTATCAAAATTCGCTGTTGAAGCAAAGAAGAAGTCGGCCGAGAACCGCACGTTTTTACAGAAACTAAAAAGCAAAAATGCGAGAGAAATTGATGATGTATTTCACCAATTGCATGACGAGGTTTTCGAAGAGATAGATTGTCTGTCGTGCGCCAATTGCTGCAAAACGACAAGCCCCATTTTTTACCAAACCGACATAGAGCGCGTGGCCAAATCGCTTCGCATGAAGCCGGGCGATTTTATTGAAAAATATTTGCGTATAGATGAAGACAAGGACTTTGTTTTAAAATCTTCTCCCTGCCCGTTCTTGGACGCTGAAAACTATTGCAGCGTTTATGAAGATAGACCGAAAGCGTGTCGCGAGTATCCACACACCAATCGAAAAAAGATGGTGCAAATCCTTGACTTGACTTTTAAAAACACACTGGTGTGTCCTGCGGTGTTGGAAATGGTCGAGAGGTTAAAGAAAGTATTACCTGCAAAAGGCGCTGGTTGAGTTGAATAAAAAAGCCAACGACTTTCATCATTGGCTAATTCTCAAATCGACTAATTTTCAAATTCTCAAGCTACTTGAGCTTGCAATTTTCCAGCTAAAACTGATTTAGGCACAGCGCCCACTTGCTTGTCTACAATTTGGCCATTTTTGAAAACCAACAGAGTCGGGATCGAGCGGACGCCAAATCGAGCAGTTACTTGAGGATTTTCGTCCACATTTAGTTTTGCTATTACTGCCTTTCCTTCATAGTCATTAGCCAATTCTTCTACAACGGGGCCAATCATTTTACAAGGGCCGCACCATTCTGCCCAAAAATCCACTAAAACGGGTTTATCGCTTTTTAAGGTTTCGTCAAATGTAGCATCGGTTAATTCTAAGGTTTTTCCCATAACGGTATTGATTTTTATAGTGTGTTTTTCAATTTCTACTTCTTCCAACACAAAGGTAGGAGAAATTGTTCCAACCTCCGTTTTTTGGGTCAACTTTGGTGATGCTCTGTCAATGTTTCTGTAATCATTTTTAAGTCCGCTCTATTTTACAACCAGCCCCGTAGTGAATAGCAGCTTCACCAGTTCGGCTATATTTTCTGATTTTGTTTTATGCATGATGGATTTTCGGTAGCTACTGATCGTGGCTGGAGCCAAGCCCAGTTTATTCGCAATTTCATTAGTACTGAGGCCATCTTTCAACAGGTTCGCCACCTGGAATTCCCGGGGTGAAATATCAAGTTGCGCGAGTTGTTCACCGTTTTTACCAAGATTCAAAGCCAGTGTTTCGTGAACTAACTCTGTGAAGTATTGCCCATCTTGAATGACTGTTGCAATCGCTTTCTCAAGTTCGTCAGGGCTAGTATCCTTTAAAAGAAAGCCGTCTGCACCCAACGCCACCACATGAACAATCAAGGCAGGCTCATCGAACTGAGTAAGAATAATCACCTTGACTTGTGGATGCAACTCTTTTATTTTCCTTAAGCAGTCAATGCCATTCAGGCTTGGCATTTGAATATCCAACAAGACGATATCAATTTGGTCACTGTTTAGTTTGTCTAACGCCTCCAAGCCACTGCCCGCTTCAAAAAAAGTAAGGTTAATTGGAAAAATCGCTAACAAACTTACAAGCGACTTGCGAAAAAGTTGGTGATCATCGACAACTAAAAGATTAACGTTTTCCATAAAATGATAAACAAAATACCAACTGTAATAATAGGTAAAAATGCAATACCCCAATTGTGGGGTAGTCGTGCGATTTTAAATTTCCTTTTTTGTGAAAAAACCTACCCGTTAGCTTGTCATCTTGAATTCAGAGGAAAAGATTTCCCGAAAGGAGTAATTTTAACGGGGAAAATCAACAATCCTGAAACCTTAATGAAATAGCTGATATGAAGAGAACTATTCAAATTATTTTGCTGGCGACCACGCCTTTTTATGCCCTGGCTCAGTGGTCTACCAGCGGTACAGCAATATTTTATGGTGCAGGTAATGTAGGCATAGGCACGGCTTCCCCGGGAGCTAAACTCAGCTTTAGTGATTTAACTAGTAGCACTGCCGCAGATGGTATTACCTGGTATAGCCCATCTCCACTAGATTATGGAATATTTAAAACGAGCGGATCTTGGAATGCCCCAAACTACCAACAGTTGAAATTGAACTGGGCAACAGGTATTATTTTGGACCCAGGGTCATCTTATGGGAAAAGTTTTGTCGAGGTAGGTGGCGGGGGGCTTAGAGTAACATCGGGCAACGTAGGCATTGGCACTACCAACCCTTTATATAGGTTACAAGTAAACAGCAATCAGGCAGGAAATTTAAGGCTCGTGTCGAATGGGTCAACCACACCCAATCCGACAATCGATATTTTTGACAATGTAAACGGGACAGAATTTGTATTGTCTCCAAGTACAGGTAAAGTAGATATGTTTACCTACTCGAATCATGCTTTGGCGTTGGGCACTGCGAATACTGAGAGGATGCGTATTGATAACAATGGAAACGTAGGCATAGGCACCGCTTCCCCGGGAGCTAAACTCAGCTTTAGTGATTTAACTGGTAGCGCTGCCGCAGATGGTATTACCTGGTATAGCCCCTCTCCATTAGATTATGGGATATTTAAAACGAGCGGATCTTGGAATGCCCCAAACTACCAACAGTTGAAATTGAACTGGGCAACAGGTATTATTTTAGACCCAGGGTCATCTTATGGGAAAAGTTTTGTCGAAGTAGGTGGCGGGGGGCTTAGAGTAACATCGGGCAACGTAGGCATAGGCACTACCAACCCAGGCAGTTTCAAACTTGCTGTAGAGGGAAAAATATGGGCGAAAGAAGTGCAAGTAGCTCTTACCAACCCCGGCCCCGACTATGTCTTCGAGCCAACCTATAACCTAAAACCCTTAGCCGAAATAGAAACCTACATCAAAGAAAACAAACATCTGCCCGAGGTGCCATCAGCTAAAGAGATGGAAGCAAACGGTGTGCAACTGGGCGAGATGAACATGCTGTTGCTTAAGAAGGTGGAGGAGCTGACACTGTATGTGATTGAGTTGAAGAAGGAAGTCGCTGAGCTAAAGGAAAATCAAAAGTCTAAAAAATAGCTTTTATGAATGTTAAGAAGTATGCCATTGTGTTCTCTCTGATGTTTTTCGCTGAAAAATCATTTGGCCAAAATACATTTCCGCCTAGTGGAAATGTTGGCATAGGAACGACTTCACCAAGGGGACAATTTGATGTCGCTGGCACTGGTGATATCTTTCTGGCCGGTAATCCTAACCTTGGCTCAGCGCAAAGCATTTATTTGCCTGGCCATATTTTTTTGTCGCCCTATGCGGGAACTAATTGGACATATCTCCAAGCTAGGAGATTCGACAATTCCGGATCAACTAATTTGCAGTTTAGAACTTGGAACGCTGGATCGCTTACGGATGCGATGGTGATTACTTCAATCGGTAGGATTGGTATTGGCACTACTACCCCAATACGACAACTTCATGTTTCAGGGAATGCCAATACCATTGCTCGAATTGAAGCTACCGATGACGGATACGCTTCGCTTGAGTTTGCCGGTAATAATAGGACATGGCAATTGAGTAAGAGACCGAGCCTTCACTACAGTGATGCGCTCCAACTTTATTATCACGATGGATCAACTTGGAGTCCTCATATTACTTTCTTACCCGGAGGCAACGTAGGCATCGGCACTACTGACCCTGGTTCATTCAAACTTGCTGTAAATGGAAAAACCTGGAGTACAGAAGTGCAAGTTGCAGTTACAAGGCCTCCCGACTACGTCTTTGAACCCACCTATGATTTAAAACCCCTGGCCGAAATAGAAACCTATATCAAAGAAAACAAACACCTGCCCGAAGTTCCCTCTGCCAAAGAGATGGAAAAGAACGGTGTGCAACTGGGCGAAATGAATATGCTGTTGTTAAAGAAGGTGGAGGAGTTGACGCTGTATGTGATTGAACAGCAAAAAGAGAACACGAAACAAGCTGATGAAATAAAAGAATTAAAAAAATTGATCAAGAAATGAAGCACTCACTAGTTATCGCTTGCCTTTTTTCAATAGCTATTACTCTAAACGGGCAAAACTATTTTCCGTTAACTTCGTCCGGTGGTTACACAGGTGGAAGCGGGGATCATACAAACATCACTAATGCACAACTAAAGTTACAGTCCACTGCGGGTTACATACGCGTTGCACATTTGAGCGCAGTTCCTTCGATTTCGGCAGTGTATAATTTCGAGGCTAATAAAAATGTTTATTGGGGCGAGGATACCGATGGAGGCCAATACTTATTCAGAGGAAGGGATGTAAATATTGGGAGAAACCTTTGGGTAAATAATGGAGCAACTATCTCATCCGAGTTTGCAGATAATGACCCGAATTATTCATGGAACTACAATCTAATGGTTAGAAATAACAACAACTCCATTAATACTTTCTCAAGGCTCAGTTTTGTCTCACAAAGTGGAGGCTATGGAGCTATCTCACTACTTAAAACTGGCGATTATACTGGCGACATGTATTTTCAGGTAAGGAATGGTGCTGGCTTTTTCAGCACCCCATTGTTAATCAAATCAGATGGCAAGATAGGTATAGGCACAGCATCACCATCGAAAACGCTTGAAGTTTCTGGTGACGCTTCTGCTAATTCTTTGTATTTGCGTAATGCGTGGAACAGTACAAGGATAACGGGTAATGGTGAATATCTCGAATATAGGAGTTCATGGTATCACACTTTTTATGGACTTACGAATTCCAATCCTGCAATGTTTATCGATGGACGTGCTGGCAACGTAGGCATCGGCACCATCAACCCAGGCAGTTTCAAACTTGCTGTGGAAGGAAAAATCTGGGCGAAAGAAGTGCAAGTTGCATTGACAAACCCCGGCCCAGATTATGTCTTCGAGCCTACCTATGACCTAAAACCCTTAGCCGAAATAGAAACCTACATCAAAGAAAACAAACATTTGCCCGAAGTGCCCTCAGCCAAAGAAATGGAGAAAAACGGGGTGCAACTGGGCGAGATGAATATGTTGTTGTTAAAAAAGGTGGAGGAACTCACGCTGCATTTGATTGAATTGAAAAAGCAAAATGAGGAGTTGAAAAATAGAGTAGAAAAAATAGAAAATAAGAAATAGGTATGACTAAGAAATTGATTTTGATCGCTTTATTGGCGGTTTCGACAAATGATTTTCTTAAAGCCCAAGATGCTCCGACAGCTGCTCCTGAAGTGAAAGGCTTTAGTTTAAGCCCGGATAATATAGGCGCAGCGGCAAATTCTGTTAATCTTTTTACGGGAGATTTGCATTTGCCCGTTAGCTTGGTTTCTCTACCCGGAAGAAACGGACTTGACGTAAACGTGAGCATTTCTTATAGCTCCAACGTTCAAAACCAAGTAGATACATGGAATTTAGAAGCTCCCACTGGTATTCTCGGTTTGGGTTGGAATATGGATGTGCCTAAAATAGTGGTAGATACTAAACAAACGGGTACCAAAGAAGATGATACTTATTATTTGATTGAAGGAGGAACCTCTAATAGGTTGATCAGAACAACTTCAGGAAATGATGCTGTAGGTTGGTACTATGTTTACGAAACCAAAAATTATCAGTTTTGGAAGATAAAGTTTTATTATGATCTCATTGAAGTATATGGTTCCGCCATCTATGGCTCTGGCCCAAATAGATGGGAAATCATTAAAGAGAATGGTTTTAAGTACGTCTATGGCGATAAAAATAGTGGCAGGAGAACCTTACAATATTTGGTTCGCTGGGAAAACTGGATTGGCAATAGTTCTCAAACGGTTGGACAGAGCCAGTTGGTCAGTGCGTGGAATTTATCGGAGATCGTTAACCTACAGGGCGAAAAGGTTCTTTTTGAATATGACAACGAAGAACAATATGTGGGAAGTGCCAGCGGACAAAAACACACTGAGGCATCTTACCTCAAACAAATCACTGACCCTATTGGTAGAAAGGTTCAATTTGTTTATTTGCCTAAGGCAAGTATCTATTATATGGAACCACACACCGAGCAGGCCGAACCAGACGCCTACCAAGAGGTATATGAAAAAAAATATTTGGATCATATAGATGTCATGCTGGAAACAGGGATCAAACAATTATCAGTTAATTTTCGATATAGCTCCGTTAATTCCGGTACTAATACCGCCAAGATGCTTCTCGCTAAAATAGAGCAGCGCAATACTGCTGGCAACGCATTGCCAGGAACATCATTTGATTATTACTTGTCCACAGATACAAATGGGTACAAAGGTTTTTTACAAAAAATCACGTTTCCCACTGGTGGTACTACTTCATATTCCTATAAAATGACAGATAATACAATTTGGCACTCTAAACGTGATTTAATCATTTACGCGCCTCCGGGCTTTGCAGAACCTAGGGTTTGGCAGGGTGGAGACTATGTTGTTGTGACTTGGCGAGCAATAGGTGGTAATAATAGTCACGACTCAAACCCAAGAGATGTAAAACTTTTTGTTTATCAATGGGTCGGTGAATGGAAAGAACAATTTTTACAAACCATTGGAAACGTAGCATTAGAAGGTGACGCTAATCCTTATAAAAACTACAAAGATTTTCAAGTGGTTTTGGAGGCTAATTTTTTTGCTGTGCTTTCTCGTCCTATTAATGATACCTATCACTTTTTCTTGCGATATAAGGATGAAAAAAACAGAGGGAATTGGTTGAATTACGATGCTGCTGTTGACTATGGAAGCGGGTTACCCACGCTGATGTCGGGCAGTGATTTTGTAGTAGTTGGTTCAAATTATGATGATTCAACCCATCCTTGTCACCTGTATACTTTCCAAGGTAATACTTGGAAAGATGATGTTCTAAATCAAACAAGTGGTGATCATTTTTATACAGCCAGTAACAATTTCTTTTTCAGCCACAATAGGGTGGGGACGAGTGGAAATGCTGAAATGAATTTTAATTATCTAAAGGAGGATAAAAATTGGGTGACAAAACCTTGGTTAACCTCTTTGACATTTGGTGTTTCTAATTTGCAAAACAATAAGAGCTACTGGCACAGCTCTAACTCTCTTATTGTAGCAATGGCAAATGACAATCCAGAATACGCTTATCGATGGGATTTGACATATACTAATTTCTTTAAAGACACTAAAGATATTAACAACAACGATTTATTCGGTAGGTTATCCGATGACTTGCCTGTACATATTATTAATAATAGCATGGTTGGTATTAATGGCAGGCTGGCGAGATATGATGGTAAGTATTGGCTCACTGAAAACATTACCTCTACTCATAATAGCATCTTTGGAAGCTATTTTTCTTATGGGGATGATATTGTCGTGAGACCAGTTGAGTTTGTATTCCCTAACTATAAAGGTGGAAGGAAGATATTTAATCCCAATAGCCTTACCTGGGAGCCAGATTTTATAATGGATGGAGTTGATCGAGGCCTAGATAGAGCCAATGTGGGTATTGACTATTATTACTTTGGTAATGGCTATTACTACCGCTCGCCTAGTGGGACTTGGTCGAAGAAATACACTTATCCAAATAGTAATGATCGCGTAATTAAGAGTGGCTTTCCCCGCTTTGATGTCGTTTCTGACGTGTATCCTTTCAATATTAGAGAGATACGTAGTTTCAAAAATGGCGAGATAGTTTCAGTGGCAGACAACTCAACGGGGCTTTACCTTGTGACCAGTGAAAGGTTCTTTCCAACTAATGGAGTAGGTAGTCAAACAATTGTATTAAGCCCAAGTTCAGATTTCACTACTTCAACTTATCTGTATCTAAAGAGAATTGTAAATGAAAAGGATTATGACAAGCAAGTAGATTATCCCGTTTCCCTAATTACGACAAATGATGGAACGCAGGATAGATACACAAGTATAGATTACCGTTTTTCAACTGCTGCCATCGACCCGTCAGGCACAATAGCACAATACAATCAGGTTTCTGTGATACCGGGCACCAGCACGCCCTCGATCGATATGCCATTTGGCTACACAACAACATACTTTAACAATGGGCTTACAAATTTTGATGATCCTGGTATTCCATACAACCCGCCCATTGACGGTTTTTTTCATTCTATTGATTTGCATTGGTTAGGTCAACCCTATCAAATCCAGGTTTTTGATAAAAATAATCTATACTCCCCCGTCTCGATAACAGATACTTATTATAAAGTTTACCCGAAGCCATTCAGCAATCCTGTGCCAATGCAAGTAGAGGTTGGATACTATGTGAGACCAGAAATGGTTAGAAATCTTGTTGATGGAATAGCCACAAGAAAACAGTATTCGTATGCTGATAATAGTGGCTTAGTAACAAAAGTGGAAGATAAAGTCGCGCAAAACTTGATTGCTCAAACAGAGTATACCTATTGGTGGGAAAAATACGACCCCACCAACATGCGTAACATACTGACACCAGTAATTCAAACTTCTCTTTTTAAAAATAGTAGTTATGTGGAATCTAATGTCAAGCGTTACAAAAACTGGAATGCCAATTTGATAAGTTCCACTTTACCTGCCGAAGCTGACAGCTATGTGTGGAAAGGTACAGGTGCGGCACCCAACACTTTTTCTACGTGGGATGCTTCGATTACTCCTCCTGCAGATTGGCAATATGCTGGCAAAATCGTGAAGCGAGATGATAACACAGGGGCTGTACTTGAAACCTCGGCAAAGGGTAATATCAGCTCGGCCATTATCTTAGACTTATCGCAGACCAAACCCATTGCTCAAATAAGTAATGCCACATATTCTAAAGTGGCCTACTCCAGCTTTGAGCCCAATCATGGAAATGGAAATTGGGAAGCTAGTGGCATTTGGGCCATGCCACAAGGGCCTTCAAAAACGGGCGATTACTATTTAGATCTTGACAATAGCGGGCTAACGAAATCTGGGCTTTCTTCCACCGAGAAGTACACCGTTTCTTTTTGGGCAAAGACCAATAGCGGCTCAGTAATCATTGATGGCATTGGTACAGTTAACCTAGGCGCCTTAGCCGATTGGACGTTGTTTGAGTATACTATAACTGGATTGACTGCTTTTAATATCCGAAAAAGCGGGACCACCCAAGTTTCAATTGATGAGATTCGTTTCCACCCAGTTAATGCCAGAATGACCACAACCACCTATCATCCACTATATGGCCCGAGTTCTAACACTGATGCAAATAACCAAATTACATTTATTGAGTACGATGAATTTGGTAGAGTGAAGAACGCGTTGGACGAAAACAGGCATATTGTAAAAGCAAATTCTTACAACATAAAAAAATAGTATAAATGAAACTACGATTTGTTTATCTATTGCCAATCTATCTTGTACTATTGATTGGCACGTGCCCATTAGCCGCACAGCCACCTAATTTAACCAATTGGATTACCTCGCCAAATGGTGGGGAGAGTTTTACTCCAGGGGCTTCCATTCCAGTTTCTATAAACGGAACCCTCTACACACCGCCTACAGTAGTGGTAGAGCTTTACAAAGGGGCAACAAGAGTTTGGGGGCCCAGCTATGCAGGAGTAAATGGTAGAACTATTCCTACAGCTGGTTTAGCAAATGGTTCGGATTACCGTGTTCGTATATTCAATGCTAGCGTTCCCACGGAGGAAGATTATAGCAATGGCTATTTTACAATCTCGACCGTGCCATC
>JAJTGQ010000001.1 GCA_021299455.1 Flammeovirgaceae bacterium
ATGGGATACCTTCACACGATGTTTTGGGGAAAGTTTTTGCGTTGATCGATCCCGTTGAGTTCAACAGATGTTTTATGCTTTGGATCAATTCCTTGTCCAAACTAACGGATGGGGAAGTGGTTGCCATAGATGGAAAGACGCTTTGCGGATCAGCTTCCCAAGGCCGAACAGCTTTTCACCTGGTCTCTGCTTATGCCACCCAAAACAGGCTTTGCCTGGGCCAACAATGTGTGAAGGAAAAGAGTAATGAGATCACCGCCATCCCTGTCCTATTGGACATGCTTGCCATTGAAAGCTGTGTGGTCACTGTGGATGCAATGGGCTGCCAACAGGATATTGCCCAGAAAATCCTGGACAAGAAGGCCGATTATATTTTGATGGTGAAGGACAACCAGAAAAGTTTGAAACAACAGATCGAGAAAGTGTTCACCCTTGAAAGACCTTCTCATTCCCATTGGCAGACAGATATGGGACATGGACGTGTAGAAAAAAGGGGATGTGATGTGATCCGTGAGTTTAGGTTTTTAGATGACCGTTCGCATTGGCCTGGGCTTCAAAGTATCGTGCGGATAAGATCAGAACGGGCAGAAAAGAAAACCGGAAAGATCACGCAGGAGGCCCGCTATTATATTTCTTCTTTGCGTGGGGATGCCCAGCAGTTCAATGCCAAGATCAGGCAACATTGGGCAATCGAAAACAACCTGCACTGGTCATTGGATGTGCTCTTCAACGAAGATGCCCTGCTGATGAAATCCGGAAACTCGGCTGTCAATTTCTCGATTGTCAACAAGATGGCCTTGGCTTTGTTGGACAAAGAGAAATCCACCAAAATGTCCAAACGATCAAAACGGTTGACCGCTGCATTGGATGATGATTACAGAAGTTTGGTGCTAAAATGTTAAAAGCGATTTCCCTGAGGATACAGTTCGTTTACAATTATGTAAAATTCTGAGCATCTTCGCAGCAGATATTTTCTATGAAAAAAACCGTTTGTTTACTTTTTGTGATTTTGATTTTTTTGGCTGCCTGCGAATCCGATAATGAGGAAAAGTGCGCGTTTCAGCCTGAAACATCTTCCATTGATATCCAACTTGATTTTAGATCGATGGAGGATTCTATTCCCACCATTAAAACCAAACAACAATTGGTTGATTTTTTTACACGACATCCTGCTATGCGCGATGTGTTTTTTCATCATCAGGACTACCCCGATGACTCTATTTTTATCAACGAACTCTATCATCGCTTTTCGAGCCCATCATTTGATACGTTGTTGATGGAGACGAAAAAAGTATTTGGAGACGGATCGGCCTTGAAGCAAGAGTTTACCAAAGCATTTACAAACTTGAGGTACTATTACCCGACAACCTTCAAAGTCCCACGAATCGAAACGGTCATTACCGGTTTAGAAACGGACTTGTTTGTGAGCGACACATTGATCATCGTTGGACTCGATCATTTTTTGGGCAGAAGTGCTAAGTATAAACTCAATATGTATGAGTATATGGCGCGCAGGTATACCAAGGAGTTTGTGGTGCCTTCGGCCATGTTATTGTACGGTATTGATAGCCGGATCAATCGTATTAACCCGGAGGATAAAACGGTGTTGGCTGACATGATTGCCTATGGAAAGGCCTACTATTTTGCAAAACAAATGTTGCCTTGTGTGCCTGATAGTGTTTTCATTGGATACACGTCCAAAGAGATATCAGGCGCGCGTGAAAACCAAGATTTGATATGGAGACACTTGGTTGAAAAAGAAGTATTCTTCAATACGTCAAAACTTGTAAAGCAAAAATACCTGGATGAAAGGCCCACGACCGTTGAAATTGGCGACCAGTGTCCGGGGCGAATTGGTGTTTGGATTGGCTGGCAAATCTTCAACAAATTTGCCGCGCAAAACTCAAAAGGAAACGACTTGCCTAAATTGATGAGAAACAACAATCCGGAACGAATTCTAAAGGATTCAAAATTTCGACCTAATTAATCCATTCCAACCCTCTAGAAACTGTTTGCAATCATTGTTTTGCATTTTTTGGCCATCTATATTCGCACAGTTTAAAATCAGTCTAAATAACAATGGCAAAAAATGTGGCGGAAATGTTACCCGGAGAAACGGCCATTATCGCTGGTTTTGCTGACGAGCAGATAGGTCTCAAACTGTTAGAGTTGGGGTTATTGCCAGGAACAGCCATCCGTTTTAATTTTACTGCGCCTTTTGGCGATCCTGTTTGTGTTAGCGTTTCTGACGTTGATTTGTCGTTGCGCATTGATGAGGCCTCTACCATTTCTGTTATCAATTAATGGAAAACGGCCGCATTCGAATTGCATTAACCGGTAAGCCCAATGCAGGGAAGTCATCTCTTTTCAATCACCTTACCGGGCTCAACCAAAAAATCGGAAATTTTCCGGGTGTGACTGTTGATAAACGAATGGGCTATTGCCAATTGGACAGTAACACTCAGGCAGAAATTGTTGACCTACCCGGAATCTACAGCCTCTACCCGCGTACGCTCGATGAAAAGATAGTTACTGAGATTTTCTCTGACCAAAAAAGTGAGCTCTACCCGGATAAGGTAGTGTTGATTGCGGATGCAACCAACCTCAAGAATTGTATGTTGCTGCTTACGCAATTGATCGATTTGCGGATTCCCACAGTGGTTGCCCTGAACATGATGGATCTGGCTGCCAAATCTGGATTAAGTATAGATGTAAAACGCCTTTCATCGTTGTTAGACCTACCTGTTGTAATGATTAATGCCCGAAAGGGTCATGGCATTTACGAACTAAAGAGACTTTTAGCTGAGCCGCTTTCAGCCTCCAGAAAATCAGTTTTTCAAATTGAGGACGAGATCAAGCCGGTTATTGCAATCATTAGAAATCATTTCACCCTAGCTACTGATTACGAAGCGTATCACTTTCTACAGCAAACTGACAATTTGATTTTTCTTACTCAAGAGCAACGCGCATTTGTTAAAGCGGTTGCTAAGGAGCATCAGTTCTTTCCACACAAATATCAAGGTGCAGAAACGGTGATGCGGTATGGGTTTATCCAAGAGCTTTTGAATAAAGCGATTGTCAAACCATCGCATCGCGATTGGAAAAGAGTCTCACATGGAATCGATCGCGTGCTCACGCACAAAGTGGGCGGCTATCTTATTTTTTTCGGGGTTCTATTTCTAATTTTTCAAGCGATTTTTGCGTGGGCCCAAATACCCATGGATTTTATTGATTCGTCATTTGCGCGGCTCAGCAATATTTTGTCGAGTGAACTACCCGAGGGGCCCTTTTTTGAATTGATTTCGCAGGGCATTGTTCCCGGCATTGGTGGGATTGTCATCTTTATTCCTCAGATCGCCATCCTCTTTGCCTGTATCGCCATACTGGAGGAGAGTGGGTATATGGCACGTGTGGTTTTCTTGATGGATAAGGCCATGCGCAAGTTCGGGTTGAACGGGAAAAGTGTGGTGCCTTTAATGTCGGGATGGGCTTGTGCCATACCGGCTATCATGGCCACAAGAACCATCGACAATTGGAAAGAGCGACTCATCACTATTTTTGTAACTCCTTTTATGAGTTGTTCCGCTCGTCTTCCTGTATTCACAATATTGGTGGCGCTTATCATTCCTGATGTGAAGCTGTTTGGATTTTTTAATTACCAGGGCTTAGTGCTAATGGGTCTTTATTTATTGGGTTTTTTCGCTGCCATCTTCTCGGCCTGGGCGATGAAGTTCATTATTAAGACAACGGAACGGAGTTTTTTAATGATGGAATTGCCCACCTATCGAATGCCACGGTGGCCTAACGTAGGTTATACAATTATAGAGAAAACAAAGACTTTTGTCTTCGAGGCCGGGAGAGTTATCCTGGCAATATCCATTATTCTCTGGGTACTCAAAAGCTATGGGCCGCCCGATGAAATGAATGATGCAAAAAGAGTAGTGAAAGCTGAATCTAGTTCGCTTCAACTTTCGGAGGCAGAAATTGAGAATCGCGTTGCCGCTTACAAGCTAGAACACTCGTATGCAGGCAAGTTGGGGAAAGGCATTGAGCCATTGATCCGACCATTGGGATTTGATTGGAAAATAGGCATTGCCCTAGTTTCCTCTTTTGCAGCACGCGAAGTTTTTGTGGGCACGATTGCTGCAATTTACAGCATTAGTAGCACTGAAGATCAGCCCACCATTAAGCAGCGTCTCCGTTCAGAAATTAACCCAGAAACGGGTGGCCCGCGCTACACTCCCGCAGTTGGAATGTCCCTACTTATCTTTTATACATTTGCCATGCAGTGCATGAGTACGCTGGCTATCGTTAAGCGTGAGACCAAGGGCTGGAAATGGCCACTTATTCAACTGGCTTATATGACTGGTCTGGCCTATCTCTCCGCCTTCATTGTTTATCAGGTAATGTCCTGATCAAAATAGAATATTTTCTTTTTGTTCTTTATCCTATATTTCCGACACAAATAAATCTATGGATTCACAAAGAGACTATCACCTGGGACTTCTTTATCTAGTCCATTTGCTAATTGGAATAGACGGAATGGTCGATGAACATGAGCAGAAGCAGTTACTTAAAATTCGGGACGCGGAGGGAGTCGCTGTTGATGTGTTTGAAGAATTTGAGAATCAGGTGAGCCAACTGAAAAATCGTGATATCTACCAGTTGGGGATAGAATATATCAACAAATGTTCTGATGAAAAAAAACTTGATGCTTTTGTTCATTTGTATAAAATGTCAGAAGCGGATGGCACCTTTCACGTAAAGGAAGTAAGGCTTTTATTATACTCCATTAAGCAGGCCTCAATAGAGTTTAGTGACGTTATTGCGCGCGCAGCAAAATCATAGCGCACGGTTTTCTTAAAAGCGTTAGGCAATTTTCCCGAGGCTGATGAAGCTACACAAATTTCTTTTTGGTTTATCTATTGCACTGGTTCCTGCAGGATGTAGCACCCCTACAAACAAATTCTCAGACTCTACGATTGCAGCTATCGCAGATTTTCAAGACCATCGGCAAACAGATAGTTTAGTTCGTCAGTTGCTTAATACAAATTCCATTTATCGGATCGAAGCGGCCAAGGCATTGGCGTCCATTCAGGATTCTACGGCCTCTCTGCAACTGGGAACCATGTTGCTGGAGGATCCAATTAAACAAGCCAGGATGGCGGCAGCGTTTGCTCTAGGGCAAACAAGTGGCACGGCTTCGGTAAATGCACTCATTCCTGCGATGGAAGATATCAACTCAGAAGTAGTCGCAGAGGTATTGGAAGCCATTGGCAAAACGATTCAGCCAACAGATTTACCACTGCTAAATAAGTTTAAGCCAAAAGACTCCATCCAGCAGGCGGGTCAAGCATGGGGATTTTATTGGGTGGGTTTGCGTGGCATAGCGGATGATAAAATAGTTTCCAAGCAACTGGAATTTTTAAAACAGAACTATTCAACACAAATCCGTCTGGCAGCAGCTCATTTTTTCAATCGAGGAACAAAATTTACTATTGGCACTGGCGATGAACTAATTGCTGCGGCAACAAATGATCCGTCCGCTTATGTGCGAATGGCTGCGTCCGCTGGGTTGCGTAAATTAGATTCTACGAAAGTTATCCCTGTGCTGCTTTCCATTTTAAAAAACGAGGCAGACTATCGCGTTCGAGTTAGTGCAGCTAGATCATTAACCAACTGGTCCAACAGTCAAACGCTTGAGGGAATAATTCGGGCTTTAAGAGATAGTAGCGAACACGTTGGCATAGCTGCTGCAGAATCAATAAAGCCGATACCTACATTTGGACCTGCGTTGCAGGAGGTCGCGGAGTCAACCAAAAGCAACCGAATTAAAACGAACCTTTACAAAACACTACTCAAAATTCAGCCTGATAGTGTGCTCGTAAAGAGAATAATTGCTTCCTACCAAGCTTCAACGAATGATTATGAAAGGGCTGCCCTAATTGGTGCTTTAGCAAATAGTCCGGCATCCTACCAGTTCATTGCGGACGAGTTTCTGCGAGCAACTTCCTTGGTCGTTAAAACAAATGCAGCACAGACATTGGTGATGGTTAGTAAGAACGGAAATTTTGACCAGAAGTCGAAGGCAACCCTTCTTGCCATTTATAGAGAAGCCATATTGGGAGGAGACCCGGGAGTAATTGCAATTATTACCGCTGCTTTAGTCGACCCAACATCGGATTACAAGAACATGGGTGTTGATTTTGGCTTTTTAAAGGAGGCAAAAAACAAATTAATGTTGCCCAAAGATATTGAAGCACTTCAGCCCCTCGAGGAGGCCATTGCTTATTTTGAAGGCAAGGAGAAACCCAAAGCTCCGCAAAATCAGTTTAATCATCCTATTGATTGGAAGTTAGTGAAAACGATTAAAAAAAATCAGCGTGTAAAAATAGAAACAACCAAAGGAGCTATTGTACTTGCACTATTGGTGGAGGAGGCCCCCGGCTCGGTTGCCAATTTTGTTGAATTAGTTTCAAAAAAATATTTTAACGATAAATTTTTTCATCGCGTGGTACCCAATTTTGTTATCCAAACTGGTTGCAATCGCGGAGATGGATTTGGCAGTGAGGACTATTCCATGCGATCTGAGTTTTCTACCAGACGATACAAAGAGGGTTCCGTAGGTATGGCGTCTGCCGGCAAAGACACGGAAGGGACACAATGGTTCATCACACATTCGCCAACACCTCACCTAAATGGACGCTACACCATCTTTGCTGAAGTGGTGGCGGGTATGGAAGTTGTTCATGCCATTCAAGTGGGAGATCAGATAAAAACAATTTCCTTGCTATAGCGGCACATCATGCAACGCTTAACATTTAGCCACGAATGCACGAATAAACACGAATTGAATCAATTTGGAATTCGTGCAATTTCGTGTTATTCGTGGCAAGATGAATTGTGTCGCGAAAAAGCATTTATCATTCAAAGCATGTTTCGTTTTAAAATCTGTTTTGCGCTAATCCCGCTTATTTTCTTTTCTAACTGCAGCAAAGGAAAAAAAAGTGATTCTACGTTGTTTGAAAAAGGTGTACCAGTCGGACAAGTAGACGATCGACTACACGAGGCTTCAGGTTTGGTGGAAAGCATTGCTAACCCAAAACACCTATGGACGCTGAATGATAGTGGCAATCCCGCAGAAGTATTTCTGATAGACCAAACAGCCAAAATAAAATTGGTTTGTAAACTGGCAGGAATTGACAATAGGGATTTCGAAGATATTGCCATCGGTGCAGGCTCCGATTCATCCAAGAATTATGTTTATGTCGCTGACATTGGTGATAACCTAACGCGATACAAAGTCAAGCTTATTTACCGATTTGAAGAGCCTACTATTGGCGTGGAAAAGGAAGTTGTTATTTCTGCCTTTGATACGCTGCAGATTACACTCCCGGATGGTGTGCGAGATTCGGAGACGTTGATGATTGAACCAGTCACAAAAGACTTGTACCTAATCTCAAAATTAGAAGACTCCGTTCGAGTGTATCACACGCCATATCCTTTCAAGAAGGGAATCATCATCCCTGAGTTTGTAGCTACTATTCCCTATTTCAAAATTGTAGCAGGCAGCTTTTCAACAACAGGTGACGAAGTTCTCCTTAAAGACTATGAGAATGTTTTTTATTGGAACAACACTGCTCATGTTGCCCCGGCCAAATTATTTCGGCAAAAGCCTTCTATACTTCCGTACGTACGTGAAAGGCAGGGAGAGTCCATCGCGTGGGCACGCGATGGTTCGGGATACTATACCCTAAGTGAGAAAGTTGATGGTGTAGAAGGAAAGCTTTTATTTTACAAGCGCAGATAACTACGTTTGTCTTGCCATTAGTTCTTCGGTAAAATCGACCAAAGTTGAGTTGTCAGAATTTAGTTCCTGCAATCGGTCAAAGCCTTTTTCAAAGTATTGATTAACTTTTATTTCTGTTAATTCCGATATTCCCAGTGCATCATAGATTCCGGTAATGGCTGCGACTTTCTTCTTTGCATTAAATTTTTTTGCGCTTAACCACTCTTTTAATTCTTTTTGCTGCTTGCCCTTTGCCTTTTCCAATGCCTTGATCAATAAAAAAGTTTTCTTATTGGAGATGATATCTCCACCCACCTGTTTTCCAAATTTTTTCTGATCGGCATACACATCCAGCAAATCATCCTTCAACTGAAACCCAATACCAATGTTCACACCAAATTCACGCAATGCAATTTGATCTGCCTTTGGAGCGTCAGCCAGGATGGCCCCAAGTTCTAAGCTGAAGCCAAGGAGTACAGCCGTTTTCAGGCGAATCATTTCAATGTATTGCGCTTCTGTTACTTTTGCCTTTGATTCGAACTCCATATCCCATTGTTGACCCTCGCACACCTCTGCTGCACATTGGTTAAATGCGCGTAGGACCTGATTCAGTTTAGGCCCTTCAAGTGATAAGAACATATCATACACTCGCACTAACATCACATCTCCCGAAAGGATGGCTGTGTTCACATTCCACTTTTCGTGAACCGTTGCTTTTCCCCTTCTCAAAGGAGCTTTATCCATGATATCATCATGCATTAACGTAAAATTGTGAAAGGCTTCCACCGCGGCCGCGTAGGATACAATTTTCTCCGCATCTTTTTTATAAATAGAATAAGACAACATTACTAACATGGGGCGCAATCGCTTGCCGCCCAATTTCATTAAGTAACGTATGGGTTCGTAGAGTGATTTTGGTTGTGAGCCGAAGGAGTGACGGCTAATTTCAGATTCGATTAGGTTTTTGTAATGGGCGAGCATTCAGAAGAAAAAATGGATTATGGGGCAATATTAATCGAAGGTAGGATGGATATCAAATGTTAAATCAATGAGGCGTCTGTCAACGTCTGTTTTTTTTATCCGCACCACAACTTTATCACCAAGGCGATAAATTTTCTTTCTCCTCCTTCCAATTGCACGATAGTTCTTTTCGTCAAACTCATAAAAGTCATCTTTCATATCCGACATCCGCACCATGCCCTCACACTTTGTTTCCACAATCTCCACAAAAATTCCAAACTCCTGAACACCCGTTATGATACCATCGAACGGCTTGTTCTCAGCCATGCTCATAAACTCGACTTGCTTGTACTTAATACTGGCGCGCTCCGCATCAGCCGCTCGTTTTTCTCTTTCCGAGGAATGAATGCACTTTTCTTCAAACTCTTTTTTGTTTACAGATTTTCCTCCATCGAGATAGTGCTGTAATAGCCGATGCACCATCATGTCAGGATACCTTCTGATCGGAGAAGTAAAATGCGTATAATGATCAAACGCCAACCCGAAATGTTGTTTCGCCTCTGTTGTATACTTGGCTTTTGCCATGGCACGAACGGCTAATGACTGCAACACATTTTGCTCTGGTTTTCCTTCAATTTCGTCCATCAATTTGTTTAACGAACGAGACACAGTAGCATCTTCAATCTGTAGCGTGTGTCCAAACTGCTTGGCGAATATGGCAAAGTCTGCTACTTTCTCAGGATTTGGATAATCGTGCGTACGGTAAACGAACGTATTTCCTGCCTTGCCGGCAGGCAGGTTCTCTTCACCCTTTTTCATTTTAAAAATGTAGGTAGCTACCGAGCGGTTGGCGAGTAGCATGAACTCTTCAATCAATTTGTGTGCTTCTTTTCGAACTTTTGGGACTACCATTAAAGGTTTCCCCTGGGCATCGAGTTTAAACTTGACCTCAGTGGTTTCAAAATTTACTGCACCCTTTTTGAATCTTTCTTTTCTGAGAATTTCGTGCAAACCATTTAGGATTTTCAATTCTTCGGCAAAGGTACCGGTTCCACTTTCGATCACCTCTTGCGCCTGCTCGTAACTAAAACGATGATCGGAGTGAATAATAGTTCTTCCAAACCATTCCTGATAGATTTTCCCTTTAGCGTCCATCTCAAAAACAGCTGCGAAAGTAAGCTTGTCTTCATGCGGACGAAGCGAACACAATGCGTTGGACAATCGTTCGGGTAGCATCGGCACTGTTCTATCTACCAAGTAAACCGATGTGGCACGATCAAACGCATCGTTATCTAAATCATTACCCGGGCGAACATAGTGTGTTACATCAGCAATATGTACGCCTATTTCATAATTTCCGTTGGGCAATGTTTTGAATGAAATAGCATCATCAAAATCCTTGGCATCTTCCGGATCGATGGTGAATGTGAGTACTTCTCTAAAATCCTTTCGTTTTTTTACTTCTTCATTCGTAATGCCTTCTTGTATTTTTTCTGATTCTTTCAGTACGTTTTCAGGAAAACGAAAAGGCAAATCAAACTCTGCCATGATGGAATGAATCTCAGCATTGTTTTCGCCTGTTTTGCCTAATATCTCGATCACTTTACCCTCGGCAGCTTTGTCGCCTTCAGCCCATTTTGTCACCTCAAAAAGAACTTTATCGTTGGTTTTGGCACCATTAAGGTTTTCGGGATACACAAAAAAATCAGCGTAGATTTTCTTGAAGTCGGGTACGATAAAACCAAAACTTTTTGAAATTTCCATACGACCCACAAAACGCTGCCGGCCGCGTTTGAGAACTTCTGTTACCTTTCCTTCCGGGCTGGCACCATTTTTCTTTCCAAGCAATGCAACACTAACTGTATCGCCATGTAAAGCAGAGCCGAGGTCCCTCGATTGGACATAAACATCTTTTGATCCCTCCTCACCTGTTGATATGTAAGCAAATCGAGGATTGACATGATCTACAATGCCCACTATGCTCTTGCTCGATTTGCCTGACTGAACTGCCTTGTAGCTTCCGTTATTTGTTTGCTCAATCTTACCTTCTTTGCGGAGCGCCTCAAGCAGATTGTATAAATCTTCAATAAATGCTTTTTTCTTAACCTGCAGTTTTTTTGCAATTTGCTCAGCGCTGTAAGTCTTTCCTGATGTTTCGCTAAATAAAGAAAGGAGAGAACCATAAAGGCCACTCTTTTCTTTTTTGTTTTTAGTTTCTTTTTTCTCTTTAAATTTCTTTTTACTCATAATTTCTTTGGTTCAATCATCAGGCTCTACTGATGTTTTTTTCTTCTATTAAATTCATTCCCTTCATTTTTAAGTAGAGCTGTGCAATTGCCACCACGTCTCCCACACAATACTCAGCGATTTTTGCCAATGCGTTTTGGCGATAGTACGCCTCGTTTACCATGGAACCGTCCATGCTTCCTTTACTTGAGGGAATATTAAAAATTGCGGCTAACAAATCGAGCGAGGTGTAATGTTTGTAGTCTCCAAATTTCCAAAGCTCCATGGTGTCTAAATGGGGTATTTCCCAAGGACGCTTTCCGGCAAGGTCAAGCAATGGCGGTAATGTAATTCCATTGACAAGCATCCGCCTGCTCATGTATGGGAAGTCGAACTCCTTGCCATTGTGCGCACACAATTTTGTAGACCCATCCAGCTTTTCAAGCATCGTCTTGAAATCAACCAACAGCTTTTTTTCATCGTCCTCGGCAAAGTATTTTGTACGAAGCCCTAATTCTCCGGCTTCATTGACAACATATTTGCCAACGGCAATCACAACGATCTTTCCAAACTCGGCATAGATGCCGGCTTTTTCGTGGAAAAGATCTTCATCGGTTTGCAGTTCCTCACGCTTGAAAAAATTGGCTTTTCGTGCCCATTGAATTTTCAGCCGCTCACTCAGTTTGGAATAATGATCAACGCAACCAACGGTTTCGATGTCCAAAAACAGCACATCTTTTAAAAGTTGATTCATAGAAGCTACTCTTTTATAAAGGTATTAATTTAAGAATGTAAAACGCCCTCGAGCTGTAACTCTTTGACTAAAATTATGTTCGCATCGCAAATAGTATCGGGCACAAAGACAAATTTTTTGTCATAGATCTGCGTGCCCACATAGTAGCTAACCCAGTATTCGTTGTTTAAATGAAAGACAGAAGGATCGATGGGTTCAATTACAGCTGTGCTTTGTGCGGGCACCATATCCAGAAAATGACGCAGTGTAGATGTTCGTTGCGTTTCGCCATTTTTTTCACCATATCCTTTGCTTGCCACCAATGTGTTTTCGATGGGAAAAGAGTTGTTGTTGATGAGATACACTTTCCATTCGTAGTGATTCAGCAGGTTTTTTTCCCGGGCAATGGCCAGTGTTACATTTTCCACTCGTGGTATCTCAATATCTTTCTTCATGTTGATGATTTCGAATACAGCAAAGGTAAATTCAATTTATTTCATAATTGCTTGTCTTTTAGACTCAAAAAAATGGACTCAGATGGTGATGTGGACTTAATTTGCTTAAATTCACTCCGAATAAAAACCATCGAAATGAAAACAATTAAACCGTTTGGCTATACTGAAAGCAGAGTTATGAGAATTGGAACAGGATATCGGCTCAAGTTCAAATCTTCCATCAGATTGGCAATTGTAATAATAGCCGGGTTATTCTACCTGGCATCTTGCACGCCTAAGCCAAAAACACTGGCCGAATTGAATCCGCCCGCAGAAGGTTTTGATCTGGTTCATTCTGATCCGGCTGCTATCCAGTTAGCGGATAGCATTATGCACGCCATGGGGGGTCGTGAGAATTGGGATAATACCCGGTTTATTTCGTGGAATTTTTTTGGGCGCAGAGACTTGACGTGGGACAAGCAAACGGGGCGCGTGCGAATCGAGTCGCCAGGAGACAGCTCTATCTACTTAGTCAACATCAATACAGGCGAAGGAAGAGTGAAGTTCCATGGCGTAGAATTGACAGAGGCAGATACATTAAAAAAGCTGCTTGAGAGAGCAAAAGGTATTTGGGTGAACGACTCGTATTGGTTGACAATGCCTTTTAAATTGAAAGACACTGGCGTTACACTAAAATACATGGGAGAAGACACCCTAAAAAATGGACGGTACAACATTTTGGAAATGACTTTTGCCAACGTAGGCTTTACGCCAGAAAACAAGTATAAATTGTATGTGGGGATTCAAGATAAGATGATCAGGTACTGGGCGTATTACAACGATGCGAAAAAAGATACGGCTAACTTTGTGCGTCCGTGGGACAACTATCAAAAGTATGGAAATGTACTTCTGTCGGCAGATCGATCTGACAATGGCGGGCCGAAAAATGTAAAAGTTGTTGATGACTTGCCCGATAAACTATTTACCGATTTTTAAAAACCGCTGGCTCATTTTAAAACAAGTAAAGAGTTTTTACATTTACCAACAGCTCAGTAAAACCAAATGCCATGCTTCTTAACCTTGAAAGTGTACCGCCCTTTTATAAAAATTATGTGAAGCAAATTGACGAAGGTGACATTTTGCAGGCGCTTCGAATTTCAGGTCATCGTATGCAAGAACTTGTTCACTCTATACCCATCGGCAAGAGTGATTTTGCGTATGCAGATGGCAAGTGGACTGTTCGCGAATTGCTTTGTCACATGATTGATGCCGAACGCATTTTTGCCTACCGCGCGCTTAGGTTTGCGCGGAAAGACAAAACCCCACTGGCGGGTTGGGAGGAGAATGACTATGCGCCACTTGCCAACGCAGGTAATCGCAGCCTTGAAAAGATTGCTTCAGAGATGAATCATTTGAGAGCTTCCACCATCGATCTATTTGAAAGCTTCACTCCGGAAATGTTAACCTACAAGGGCACTGCCAATAAAAACGAAATGTCTGTTGCAGTTCTTGGCTTTGTAATTGCGGGTCATGAAACTCACCACCGAAAAATTTTGATCGAGCGTTACCTGGCTGATAAAAAGTGATGTGGAAAGGTTTTTATTTTGCTGGCCTACTTGGTTTCCTAGTATCGTGTGCGCCCACCAGAGGACTGGTAAAAATTCTAGCGGAAACAGAATCAAAGTTTAAAGACAATACGGGTTTTGCATTATACGATCCCGTCTCTAGAAAGTCGCTGGTTGACTACCATTCTGATCGGTACTTCACGCCCGCGTCCAACACAAAGATTTTCACATTTTACACTTCTCTAAAACTGTTGGGCGATACGCTGCCCGCGTTGAAGTATGAACAACGCAACGATTCGTTATTGATATGGGGGATGGGCGATCCTTCCTTCTTAAACCCCTACGTATTCCAAAATGGAAAGACGTTTGATTTTCTTGAGAGCAGAAAGGAGAAAATCTTTCTGTCAACCAGCAACTTTAATGCGCAGCGATTAGGCGATGGATGGGCGTGGGATGACTATTTGTACAGCTATTCTCCGGAGAGATCTCCTCTACCTTTGTACGGGAATTTATTCACGGTTTCCAAAAAGGCTTCCGGTGAGTTAGAAGCATCACCAACTTATTTTTCTAAACAGTTGGTAACAAGTACCGATGTCCATTCTACGGAGGAAATCGTCCGTGCCTTCGATTCGAACCAATTGACCTATTACCCTGGGAAAAAGCCAACCAAGGAATGGGAGATTCCCTATCATGTTACGGACGAAGTGTTAGCAGCATTATTGAGCGATACCTTGAGACAAAAAGTTTCTGTGATTAGCATGCCGTTGTCTGCCAATGCTACTCTTTTGCGGGGTACGCCTGCAGATAGTTTATATAAGGTGATGATGGAAGAAAGCGACAATTTTATTGCTGAACAATTGTTGCTGCAGTGTGCAGCCATCGTAAGCGACACGCTAAGTTCTGAAATTGCCATTCGCTATGCTACTCAAAATCTGCTTGCCGACCTGCCTGACAAACTGCAGTGGGTCGATGGCTCTGGCTTGTCTCGCTTTAATTTGTTTACGCCCCGCACAATTGTTAAACTTTGGGAAAAAATTTATAGTGAAGTACCCCGCGAAAGACTGTTCACCTTATTGGCAAAAGGCGGAAAGAGTGGGACAATAAAAAATTGGTACAAAGCTGAGCCGATCTATATCTACGGAAAAACAGGCACCCTAAGCAACAATCATTGCTTGAGTGGATTTTTGATAACAAAAAGTGGCAAGACACTAATCTTTAGTATGATGAGTAATAACTTTGTTGCGAGTAGTACTGAGTTAAGAAAACAGATGGAGAAAATATTTAAAATGATTTATGAGAAGTATTAGAATGTGTATTGGCTTCAGGCTTCAAGCCACAAGCTGCAAGCAGTTTGGCGTAAATTTAAAGTCCAGAATCTCCTTTGCAAAACATCATGTAGCCGACATCCGGCTAACAGCTTACGGCTTGTTGCTTACAGCCTTACTTCTTTCAACATCTTCTTTCTCTCAAACCCGTGATAGCCTCGATATAAAAATTGGGCAAATGATACTGATGGGTATTCCCTACGCAAAAGTCGATACGATCATACTGGACGAAGTAAGAAAAGGGAATGTTGGTTCCATCATTCTCTTCGAAAAAAACATTCCAAAAAAGGCCAGTGTATTTGCTGATTTGAAAAAAATCATATGGACCTACCAGGAAGCTGCACCGAGTCCAATTTTTGTTTCAATCGATCAGGAAGGAGGAAAGGTAAATCGCTTGAAAGAAAAGTACGGATTCACAAGATCCATCACGGCTCGCGCTACTGGTAAATCAAAGTCATTAGATTCAGCTCGTTTCTATGCTCAAGCTACTGCAGCAACACTTGCCGGACTAGGTTTCAACGTAAATTTTGCTCCATGTGTGGACGTGGCAGTCGAACCTACCAATCCTGTTATTGTGAAGTCAGAGCGGTCGTATTCGCCCAATGAAGATACCGTTGCGATCATGGCAGGAGAATTTGTAAAGCAACATCGTAAGTATGGTATCGTCACCGTGCTGAAACATTTTCCCGGGCATGGAAGTTCAACAACCGACTCTCATTTTGGAATAGCAGATGTTACTAAATCGTGGACACCAAGAGAATTGAAGCCGTACAAAGCCTTATTGGATTCTGGTTTGGTAGATGGTGTTATGAGCTGCCATATTGTAAATAGGGAGTTAGACAACGCTGGATTACCGGGTACGCTGTCAGCTGAAATGTTGAACGGAATGTTGCGGAAGAATCTGGGTTATGACGGTGTGGTTTTTTCAGACGATATGCAGATGGAGGCCATCACGAAGCAATATGGCTTAGATGAATCGATAAAAATGGCCATTCTGGCCGGTGTAGACATTTTGTGTTTTGCCAACAATGTACCGGGCAGTCAAAAGGTGAGCCCGCAACGTATTTTCTCAGTGATCCGTGACGCTGTTACGAATGGTCAGATTTCGGCACAACGAATTGATGAGTCTTATCAACGAATCAAGAAATTGAAAAGAAAAATGGACTTAACTTCTACCGACTACGAAGCGCAATTCAAGAAGGCACAGCTGAAGCAACGCCTAACGGCCATGCAGTTGAAAGCGGCACAGGAAGAAATTAAACTATTGAAAGAATCGGGTGGAAAGAAGAAGAAAAAGAAAAGGTCGAAAGAATAGTTAACTAAAACACCTTTTGTATGGGCGGACAAGTTCAAGAATTAAAGAAGCAACGAAAGCTACTCGTGTTTGCTTGTAGCGTATTAGCACTAATGGTATTTGTTGCCGGCATCTACGCGTTTGTTCAGCGTGGCATTGCTGTGGAAATGGAGAGACAGGCGATTGAAGCAAAAGTACAAGCCTTAGAATGTGAGAAGCAAGCGATCAAACAAAAGGAATTAGCCAAAAAAGCAATGGACGAAGCGCAGAGAGCAACACAGCACGAAAGAGAAGAATTCTTGCGTAAGTCATCTGGTTCACCTGAAAAAAACAAAAAATAGTTTACTATGAAGAACGATTTAACCAAGAGAAGGATTCTGGCCGTTGTGCTGGGTACTTCGTGGAGCATCACACTTCTTGCGTTTATTTACATCGGTGTCAATGCAGATAAACACGCTAAAGCAAAAGAGGAATTTCTCAAAGCAAAAATCGAAATGAAAGTGTGTCAAGAACATGCGGAAACACTCTCTATGCAACTTGGAGACCGGGAAAACCAACTTCGTAGATCGCTTGCAGAATTGGAAAAGACCCTCGTAGAAACAAGGCTGGCTAAGGAATTTGCACATGAACAATCGAAATTGGCAATGAAAAAAAAGTAACTGGAACGGTTACAAATGGTGGCTAAATATTTTAGAACGATTGAATGTCACAAGGGGTAAATTTCAACTAAAAGAAAACTATTTTTTTATGGATGCAAAGGAGTTTTTAACGAAAGTAAGAGTCAATATTATTGTTGTAAGCATTGCCATCTTTTTTTCCATTGGATTTTTCTTTTATGGACTAATAAATAGTATTCAAGCGCAGAAAAATAAAGAGCTTGCGCTAAGGTCTTTGGTAAATTTAAAAGAATGTGAAGCTGAAACACTGAAACAAAGAGAATACGCTGCGCAGGCCAATCTAGAAGCGGAACATCAAAAGCGACTAGCAGAAGAGGCATTCATAAAAATGCTAGAATTGCAGAAAAAAAGTAAGTAGAGATCGTGGAAATCTACAATACAATTCAATCGTCCACCAACGAAGTCCCAGTACTTATCAGCGTGCCCCACTGTGGCACGTTTTTTCCACCTGAGTTAAAAGATCAATATAAACCGGAACTCATTCAAGTACCTGACGATACAGATTGGTTTGTTGATCGACTTTACGATTTTGCCCCCGCACTCGGAATTACCATGATCACCGCTAACTATAGCCGGTGGGTAATTGATCTCAACAGAGATCCACAAAGCAAACCGCTGTATTCAGATGGGCGTGTTATTACTGGACTTTGCCCAACTACTAATTTTTTGGGCGAACCGATTTATCAAGATGAACGAAAGGAAATTTCTTCGATTGAAATCGAAAATCGAGTAAACCAGTATTACGGACCCTATCATCAAAAGATAGAAAAGGAATTAGCTCGCCTCCATCAAAAATTTGGTGTAGTGCTTTTATGGGACTGTCATTCTATCCGACAATTTGTTCCTTCGATTCATTCTGAAAAGTTTCCGGATTTAATTCTTGGTGATGCCGATGGCACCTCAGCTTCTTCTCCACTAATAGCTATTGCAGCCGAATCACTTCAGAACTCAGGCTATTCCTTTAGCCACAATTATCCCTTCAAAGGCGGTTACATCACACGCCACTATGGGAAACCCGAAGTCAATCGCCATGCACTTCAATTGGAGATGAGCAAAATCAATTATATGGATGATCATGAAATAAATTTCAACATGGCAAAAGCAAAGGAAATGCAAAGCACATTAAAAAGAGTGTTCAGAAATTTAATTGGTGAATTGAAGTAATACATGGCAAAGCCAGAAGATGAAGTAAACCGAGAAGTGGAAATTTGGAGTAGAGATAAAACTCCAGACGTAATTCTTGGGCATGCGAGGGAGATGAGGAAAAACCCGACTAAAGCAGAGCAGCTTTTATGGAGAGCATTGCGTGGAAGAAATCTCAGCAATTTTAAATTTAGGAGACAGCAGCCCATGAAGGGCTACATTCTTGATTTCTATTGTGAGGCAGCGAGACTTGGCGTTGAAGCAGATGGAGAAATTCATCTTGGCGAACAACAAAAAAGGTACGACCAAGAACGGACAGAATATCTCGCTGAATATGGCATAAAAATTATCCGCTTCACGAATGATCATATTATTAAAGCGATGACAGAAGTATTGATGGCAATCGAAGTAGAGGCAACTAAAAGAAGTAAAAGATGAAAGTAAATAATCCCTCACCCCAGCCCCTCTCCCAGGGGAGAGGGGTGTCAGAGGAACGAGGACGGGGTGAGGGATTAAGATTTTTCCGGTTCACTTCGCTGCTGCAAACGACAGGATGGCTTTCACCTGCTTATGTAGGTGTTGATAAACATGGGTTTATTCAATATTTAGATTCAACAGCTCCTTCCGAATCAATCGCCATAGAGGCAGTCCAAGGTTTTGCGCTGCCCGGTTTTCAAAATGCGCACTCGCACGCTTTTCAATATGCTATGGCAGGTTTGGCAGAGAATCATCCGAGCGGCATCGATGATGACTTTTGGACATGGCGTGAAGAAATGTATAAGTGTGCTTTGTCCGTTAACCCGGATCAGGCAGAAGCAATTGCAGCCATGCTGTATGCCGAAATGGTGAGGCATGGATATACGCACGTAGCTGAGTTTCACTATTTACATCATGACAAAGACGGGAAGCCTTATTCGAATTTGGTGGAGATGGGTGAACGAATGGTCAGCGCAGCAAAGACAGCTGGAATAAGGATTACACTTATCCCAGTTTTTTATCGAAAAGGAAGTTTTGGTCAAGAGCCACAATCTCGGCAGCGAAGGTTTATTTCAAAATCAGTTGACGATTATTTTAAGTTGCTGGACGCTTCTCAATCCGTAGTAAAAAGTTACGATTCGGGATCTCTTGGTTTTAGCGTTCACTCACTTCGCGCAGTTGATTTAGCGGACATCATAAAAACGTTTGCTCAAGGGCCGAAAAAGTTACCTTTTCATTTACATGTTGCAGAGCAACAAAAGGAAGTGGAAGATTGTCTCGCCTTTTCAGGAAAGCGACCCATGCAATGGTTGTTAGATAACCTGGATGTAAATGAGCGTTTTCATTTGGTTCATTCCACTCACTTGAATGATGAAGAGCTTTCACGGCTTACTAAATCAAAAGCAAATGTAGTATTGTGTCCCTCCACTGAAGGAAATTTGGGCGATGGTATCTTCCGAATGAAAGAGTATGTAAAAATGGGTGGGCATTGGAGCATCGGCACGGATAGTCACATTGGATTGAATCCGTTTGAAGAATTTAGAATGATCGACTATCGGCAGCGGTTAGTCACCAACAAACGAAACACATTTGAAGGAGATGCGGCCAGAACCATGATCAACGAATCGGTAACTCAAGGGCGCATGGCCATGGGCAGAGAAACGTCTGATCATTTTGAAATAGGTCAACCGTTTGATGCGTTGATTGTCAGCGCGACCACGCACTTGCTTGCCGATACATCAGACAAAAATCGATTAGCCTCGATACTCTTCACTGGCGATTCAAGTAGAAATATGGGAACCATTGTCAATGGAAACTGGGTAGTTAAAAATCAGCATCATCAGAATGGCCATGACATAAAAGTCACTTTCGCCAAAGTCATGAAAGAGTTAAAGAATCGATAACTCTGATTGTTCTTGTCTTCTACAAACTACTCTTGTAATTCATATATTTGTATCATGGAAACACGAGAAGAGGTTTTGAGAAAGATTAATTGGGATTATACTTATACTGTAGCTGAAATAGACACCATTCTAAAAGGAACGGATGATAGGATGAAGAAGCCTTTCTACATAAAACTATTAAAGACTTTTCGTTGGTATATTCTGAAGGATGTTCTTACCGAATGGGAAATTAAAGAGATGCTCTCTCCCGATGTGATCAATAATCTTCATGTCAATTCGTTGAAAGAAAAATACAAATATGTTCGACAAGTACTATACGGATAGACTTTACCCTTTGCAAGATCGGGTCCTCAAAGAAATTGAGAAATCGAACACATTTCTTTACCTAACAGGAGGCACGGTTGTAAGTCGATTTTATTTGAACCACCGCTACTCCGATGATTTGGATTTATTCGCTAACCAGCACGCTGACTTTGAAAAGGAAATAGATCGAGTAACGAATCATCTAAAACTTAGCTTCGAGGTAGACCTGCAAGTGAAAGAGGAAGCATATGGACGTGCTTTTGTGAAAGAGGATGACCTTCTTCTGAAAATTGACTATGTCAATGACGTGGGTTTTCATAAAGATGACGTAGGTGTTACTCCCTTGTTTTCTCGTACCGACAACTGGCGAAATATTCTTTCAAATAAGATCACTGCGTTGTCGCGAGAAGAAGGTAAGGATGCTGCTGATATCATTTATCTGTGTTTACGCTATACGTTCAATTGGAAAGACATCATTGAAGATGCAAAAAATAAAGACTCTTGGATTGATGAAGTAAATGCATCGAAACTTATGCATTACTTTCAACTTGAGAAGCTAAAGAAAGTAAAATGGATTGAGCAGCCCGATGACCAAAAGATTGAGGAATACCTTAGAATCATCGCCAAAGATATTTTGATGGGCACAGATAATTCTCTTGTGAATTTTCAAAGATAGAATGTTCAATGGGAAAAGATTGATTAAGCGAAAGATTGATCGCCAAAGAAACCTGCCACAGGAATCAACCTCGTCTTTGCTTCAGGGTACATTTCTTATAGCTGGGGGAATATCTGCAACGATTTACTTTTGCGTAGACTTCTACAATGGAGCTATCGATTTCATTTCGGTCGGTGGACTTTTTCTTTCTATTCTTTCCGCGTTAACAGGATATCATCTCATAAAAAAAGCAAATCGGGACAAATGATCTATTCGCCCTTCATCATCGTATTCGGGTTATCATAAAGTTCAAGCTGTTTTTCTCAGCTTTTTTTTCGTAATTAGGCGGAATAACCTAACCCGTCATGAAAAAATCACTACTATTATGCATTGGCTTTTTGCTAGCACTGGTTGCCTATGCACAAAAGGCAAAACCCAAAGCCGAAGCGGCTTCAACAGCTGCCTCAAAATCAGATTTATACAAAGGCCTGAAATGGCGTAACATCGGCCCCTTCCGCGGAGGACGTGCGAATGCAATCGCTGGTTCTCCAGTTGATCCGATGGTCTACTATGTAGGCTATACCGGTGGAGGCATTGGAAAGACCGATGATGGAGGTACAACCTGGAAGAATATTTCAGATGGCTTTTTCAAAGTTGGCTCTATTGGAGATATCGCGGTATGTGAGACAGATCCAAACGTAATCTATGTGGGAACCGGAGAGCATGCGGTGCGCGGTGTGATGACTTCTTACGGTGATGGCGTCTACAAGTCTACCGATGGTGGCAAGACTTGGAAGAACATAGGGTTGGAAAAAACCCGTCATATCTCTGATGTGATCGTTCACCCCAATAATTCAGATATTGTTTATGTGGCAGCTCAAGGTACTGTTCACGGAGCAAATGCAGATCGTGGTGTTTACAAGTCGATCGATGGAGGAACCACCTGGAAGAAAACACTTTTTGTAGATGAGAACACAGGTGCATCTTCACTTAGTATGGATATGACAAACCCTCGCATTTTGTATGCAGCTACTTGGCAACATAGGCGCTATCCCTGGAAAGTGGAAAGTGGCGGTGCTGGTTGTGCCGTTTGGAAATCAACAGATGCCGGAGAAACCTGGAGTAAAATAATTGATGGCCTTCCAAAAGAAATGGGAAAGATTGGTGTGAGTGTTTCTCGCGCAAATCCGAATAGAGTTTTTGCAATTGTTGAGGCTGAGAAATCGAAGGCAGGCTTGTATCGTTCAGATGATGGCGGCAAAAAATGGAATTTGCTTTCAACCGATCAGAATATCACCTCCCGTTCGTGGTACTATATGGAAGTGTTTGCTGATCCGGTCAATGCAGATGTTGTATATGTGTTAAATGCTCCGATGACTCGCTCCATAGATGGGGGTAAAACATTTTCAACTATTCGCGTTGGGCATGGCGATACGCACGATTTGTGGATCAACCCAAGGAACAATCAAAACTTTGCTTTGGCCGATGATGGCGGTGGAGAAATTAGTTACAATACTGGCCGAACATTCTCGCCACTCAACAATCAGGCAACGTCACAGTTCTATCGCGTGATTGCCGATAACCGTTTTCCGTATTGGGTATATGGTGGACAACAAGATAACTCGTCAGTGGCAACACCTAGCCGGAATGGAAGTTTTGGAATTACGGACAAGGATTGGATCAATGGTCCCGGTTGTGAAAGTGCATGGGTGGCATTCAACGACCCCAACAATCCGGAGTTACTATATGGCGGTTGCTACCAAGGTCAAATTGATGTTTTAGATACTCGCACGAGCGAAACCAAAGACCTTCAAGAATACCCTTCTACAAATCTCGCCTTCGCTCCAAAGAAAATGAAATATCGTTTTAATTGGAACGCGCCTCTTATCAACTCACCGCACGATCCAAAAGTAATGTATCATGCGGCCAATGTCTTGTTTAAAACAACCAATGGTGGATTAAGCTGGGAGGTAGTAAGTCCCGACCTTACTCGTAACGATACAACCAAACAAGACGTAAGCGGGGGCCCGATTACCAATGAAGGTGCCGGTGGAGAAAATTATAATACTATCTATTATGTAATTGAATCTCCACATGAAGTGGGTGTGATTTATACAGGAAGCGATTGTGGACTAGTTCATCTGACTAAAGATGGTGGAAAAAATTGGAGCAATGTTACCCCTGCAGGTTTGCCAGAGGGAATGATTCATTCTATCGAAGTGTCTCCACATGACAAAGGCACCGTTTATATTTCAGCTTCGCGTTATAAGTTTAACGACTATAGCAATATGACTTACAAATCTGTTGACTATGGAAAAACATGGACGAAGATTGGCGCAGGTGTTGAATCGGATGATTTTATCAAAGTAATTCGCGAAGACAAAAAGATAAAAGGATTATTGTATGCAGGTGCCGAAAGAGGATTTTATATCTCCTACGATGGAGGAACTTCCTTTAGCAAATTTCAATTGAACTTACCGGTTGTGCCTGTAACTGATTTGACGATTCGCGACAATGATTTAGTAGCCGCAACTGCAGGAAGATCTTTTTGGATACTGGATGACTTGGGCGCGATTCAACAAACAAAAGGAAATGTAGATGCTGCTTTAAAGATATTCAGTCCAAAACCTACTTATCGCTTGTCTTCGGTAACCATTCCGGAATATTTTGGAGATATACCAGGATTAGGTCGCAACCCTGCAAATGGTGTTTTGCTTGATTACTATTTGAAAGAGAAAGCAGATACTGTAAAAGTTACACTTGAAATTTTGGATGCCAGTGGTAAAGTGCTTCGTTCTTATACAAACAAGAAAGACGAAAGCTTCAAGCCCTATGCAGGTGGACCACCCGCAAAACAAACCATTCCGGCAGAAGCGGGATTGAATCGTTTCGCCTGGGATTTTAGAACCGAAGCCTTGAGCGGAGTTCAAGGCGTGTACGTCTATGGCGACTACAGTGGCTATCGTGTTGCACCAGGAAAATACAAAGCGCGCATCACGCACAAAGGCCAATCGTCTGAAACTGACCTGGAAATTATTGCAGACCCCAAGGTTACGGCAACGGCCGCTGACTGGGCTGCTCAACAAGAATTTTTAAAACAATCTGGTGAGCAGTTTGAGGAGGTACATAAAAACGTGAACAAAATGCGCCAGGTAAAAAAGCAGATTGAAACGTACAACGAATCGCTTAAAGACAATGCAGATGCGAAAGACATTGTCAACACGGGGAAAGAGTTGATCAAGAAAATTGAAAAGTGGGAAGGTAATTTGATTGAACCCAGAAGTAAAAACTTCCAGGACGTCATTAATTTTCCAAACAAGCTCAATTCAGAGTTTTTGCAGTTGCGTGGAGTTGCAGATCAACATGACCCTCGCTTAACAAAAGGAGTGCAGGATCGTGCGCGCGATGTGCAAGCCGACTGGGCAAAGTATAAACAGCAAATGCAGATCTTGATCAATTCTGATATTGGCAATTACAATAAGATGTTTAAAGACAAGAATATGCCTGCGCTAATTACTGAAACGAAAGAGACGATTATAAACAACTAATCGATTGTCGTATGAATTCAAATGGCTGTCCGAATACCGGATGGCCATTTGTTTTTAAAAAAGGTACTAAAAGGCAATCTGATAAAGCTACCTTTGTGGCATGCAAAATAATCAAAAAACAGCAACCGCTGCTTTCTTAAAGAATCTTGGCATCGCTGAGCTTAACGAAATGCAAGCAGCCGTTGTCGAAAAGGCTTCTTCTACAAGCAACCTGATGTTACTCGCGCCCACGGGATCGGGTAAAACGCTAGCCTTTTTGATACCTCTCATTAACAAACTAAAATCTGACGTGGTTGGCGTTCAAGCGTTGATCGTTGCTCCCTCACGGGAATTGTCACTTCAAATTGAAGACGTTTTTCGGTCAATGAAAACATCTTACAAAGTGAGCTGCTGCTATGGAGGGCACTCGGTAAAAGTAGAACAGAATAGTTTGAGTGAGGCGCCCGCTGTTGTAATCGGTACACCTGGCCGCCTAGCCGATCATTTTTTGCGCAAATCATTTGATCCACGAACGATCCAACTGGTAGTTCTTGATGAGTTTGATAAATCGCTACAGATGGGCTTTCTAAAAGAGCTCACTACTCTATTTAGAGCGTTTAGCGGAAAGCAAAGGCATCTCCTCACATCCGCTACACGGCTGGAGGTTTGGCCGGAATTTTTGCCTTTTACAAATCCGGAAACGCTCAATTATTTAAAAGATGAACCTGCCTCCAAATTGGAGTTAAAGTTAGTGCGCACCAATACCACAGATAAGGTGGAAACACTCATGCGATTGGTAGCTGGATTTAACCAGGAAGTCTGTTTGGTATTTTGTAATCACCGCGATGCTGTGGAGCGGATCAGTGCCTTGCTGGCACAGCATCAATTCGCGCATGGCATTCTCCACGGAGCAATGGAGCAGATCGATCGCGAAAAAAACCTGATTAAGTTTAGAGGTGGCGCTCATAATGTATTGATTGCAACAGACTTGGCGTCACGCGGGTTAGATATTCCAGAAATAAGACATGTCGTTCACTACCAGTTGCCATTACAGCAAGAAGCGTTTCTACATCGTAACGGCAGAACAGCCAGAATGCATGCAGATGGTAAAGCCTACTTGATTGTTGCTCTGGATGAAACAATTCCGGAATACATCAACAAGTCTATCGTGGAAGTAAAAGTGCCCTCAAAACTGGTTCTTCCTCCACCGCCTCTTTATTCATGCCTCTACATTAGTGCGGGCAAAAAGGATAAGATCAGCAAGGGGGATATAGTAGGTTTGTTAACCAAGAAGGGCGGCCTTAAGAGTGACGATATAGGGTTAATCACATTGCTTGACTTTTCTTCCTATGTAGCTGTTAGACGTCCGCTGGTTGATAAGTTACTAGCGGCAATCAAAAACGAAAAGCTAAAAAAAGTAAAAGTAAAAATTGAGATAGCTAATTGAGGATAGAGAATGTCATAAGATGAAAGAAAAGAAACACTGGAACGAGATTGCAGGTCGCTACAACGAAGAGATTTTTGACGTCTTCAAAAATGATCGGCAAAAAAGGCTTCCCTTTTACTTTGATAAACATAGTGGACCTAAAAAAACAGCCGTTGATTTGGGCTGCGGAAACGGAAAGGCCTTTGAATATCTTTCTCCACGATTTGGTGGGGTAGTTGGTTTTGATATCTCACAAAAGTTGCTTGATCAGGCAAAAAAACTTCCGTTTTCCAATACTGTGTTACGATGTGAGGATTTAACCAATGAGGAGGTTCCCTTGCCGAAAGCTGATTTTGTTTTTTCATGCAACGTAGTCATGTTCCCAAAAATTGAAATGAACTATGCCATGCTTCGAAACATTCATCGAACACTGAAACCGACAGGCAGCGCTGTTTTGGTTCTTCCAGCCTTGGAGTCTGTTCTTTTTTCTTCCTGGAGATTGATCTCTGTATATGCTTCTGAGGGTGTTGCTTCAAATGACATTCCCGCAGATGAATTTGACTACTTTAAAGCCGCCAAGCGCGACATCGTACAAGGGATTATTCACATTGACAACGTACCCACCAAGCATTATCTCGAATCGGAAATAGAAGTTGTTTTCCGAAACGCTGGACTGAAGGTAACAGCACTGGAAAAATTGGAGTATAAATGGGATACTGAAATGGATGCTCCACCCGACTGGCTGGGAAAGCCTTATCCCTGGGATTGGCTGGTGGAATGCAAGCGCAAATAGGTTGATCTGAATCCGTTACTCCAAAACAAATGTTCCAACCGCGTGAGCGGGCAAATAGGTGTTTGCAATTCTGGTTTTGAATCGAAGGGCAAAGTTTTTTCCGGACGGACTATCATTTAAAACGATAACTACCTTTTTTCCTGATGGAGTGATGAAGCCTACGTTACTGAGGTTTTCCGGTTGATTTGATGCGATTCGGATAGATCCAGGGGGTACAAATTTGGAAGCGTGCGCGATGATGAAGTAAGATACATTTCGTGTTACATCCTTTCCTATTGTTAGTGCTCCCAAGCAACGGTCACACCCACCGTCTCCGGTATGAGGGTTGAAATTTTGATCTGCTGCCAAATTCCATTCAAGAACAGCTTTAGCCCCATTGCTTGTAGCTCCGATAACTACATTTTTAATATGCCAAATTAAGTCCTCTCCAAACTTGCCATCACCAGATGTCCACTGTTCTGTAAAATAAATATTTTTGTCCGGGTGGGCTTTTTTTACAGTCGATAGAGCAGAGATGGAACCGAGATATAGATGAAAAGCAGTTCCGTCCACGAACTGTTTCGTGATCGGATCATTTAAGATGGAGATGGGATATTCGGGATGGTCACAATTGTGGTCGAACAAAACAATTTTAGTTTTGATACTGGCTGCTTTAAAAGTTGGACCTAAGTTTTCTTTTATGAATGTATTTTGTTCTGAGGAATTCAACACCATACTCGGTGTGTTATTTGGATTTTCAGGTTCGTTCTGAATCGTTATGGCATCAATCACAATACCCTCTTTGTTCATTTCTTCTATGTATTTCAAAAGATATTTTGCGTAAACTTCGTAATAATCAGTTCTTAAACGGCCTCCTTTCGCGAGGCTATTCGATTTCATCCAAAGTGGTGCAGACCATGGGCTTGCCATAATTTTGATTTTTGAGTTAACGGCAAGAATCTGTTTTAAAATGGGTATAAGGTTTTTTCGATCTTCGGCAAGACTAAATTTTATGAGTGCTGGGTCTGTTTCGCCATCCGGTAAATCGTTGTAAGAAAATACTTTGTCATCAAGGTCTGAGGCTCCGATGCTAATTCGCAAATAACTAATTCCAATTCCGGTCGAATCCATCCGAAAGAGCTCTTCAAGTATTTTTTTTCTTTCTGTCGCCCCCAACTTTTGATTCAATAGTCCTGCGCTCCCACCGGTTAATGCAAAGCCAAAGCCATCCATGGTTTGAAATGTAGCAGAGGGGTTAAGATCAATCACATCACCACTCGCCACTTGATCTTTAAATTGGATCGGCTCTGTTTTCCTAAGCAGATAAGATTGATCAGCGGATGTGATCCAGATACCTTTTTCAAGGCTATTGTGTTGAGCATGAACACCAGCATACGGTAAGATAACCAACCAGGCAAATACTGCCAGCCTTGTCGGGCTTGAAACAAATTGTGTATTCATCTTTTCCAAAGTTATTGAAATGATATGACTTCACTAGTGATTAAAATCGAATAAGAAACAGCTACTTTTGAGAAAGTAACAACCTACAAGGTTACTTTGTATTTGTGCGATCATGTTTCGCACCAAGACTTTTTAACGTTAAGCTAACAAAAAATGAAAACAGCATTGATTACCGGAGGTAGTAAGGGAATTGGTTATGGAGTTGCAGAGGTACTACTAGCTGCAGGTTGGCGAGTAGCGATTACTGGTCGCAACGTGGTACAAGTAGAAGAGTCTGCCAGAAAACTCAATCTTATAAATGCGGGTCATGCGATTGGTCTCGTAGCAGACGTTCGCGATTTTAAGCAGCAACAAGATGCCGTAAATAAACTGTTGCAAACTTGGGGGCAGTTAGATGTATTGGTTGCCAACGCAGGACTGGGCCATTTTGGATCGATAGAAACTATTTCGCTGGAACAATGGCATGAAACAATTGATACCAACCTTACTGGTGTTTTTTACAGTATCAAAGCTTGTTTAGAGGCGCTGAAAAAATCACAGGGATATATTATTACGATTGCGAGCCTGGCGGGCACCAATTTTTTCGCGGGAGGAAGCGCATACAATGCAAGTAAATTTGGATTGGTTGGTTTTACGCAAGCAGTGATGTTAGACGTAAGAGAGCACGGCATTAAAGTAAGTACGATCATGCCCGGTTCCGTGGCGACTGGTTTCAACAACCATGAAACTTCATCGAAAGATGCCTGGAAAATTCAGCCGGAAGACATCGGCCAGACTGTATTAAATCTATTGACAATGAATCCGCGAACGTTGCCGAGCAAGATAGAGATAAGGCCGTCTATGCCACCGGGCAAATAGACTGATCAGGTTTTTTTAAAAAAGAAGTTAAAATAGGAATAACGTTAGGAGCGTTGCACTTCCGCAAAAATCACGTCTAGCTCTGGCGAGCTAATCCCTAATTTTTCCGCTAGTTTTTTTAACATTGTCTCCTTCTTGCCCTCCTCGAAAACAAAATCCTCATCGGCTAATGCCGGAAACCGTCTTTTCAATAAAATCCGCTGTTCTCTCCAGCTTCTAATAATCTCCATAATAAGTAAATGTAGATATAATGTGCCAATTGGCATATCACTCATGATCTATTCTAATAGTACCTCAGCTTCATTTTGACCTGTTTCTTGCCAGTAAGCAGAAATTTAAAATCTTCGAAAACAGGCCTACGTAGTGCGGTATGGTAATAATCCGAGAATGCATGACCTTCCTTCGGCAACAGCCAACCCATGTCTAATTCCCAATTGTTGTTCTCATCATCTTGTAGGGCAATTCCCATCACTTTTGAGGTAAATCCATCGTAGGTGACGGTCAGTGTGCCGTCCTTCACGATTGTTTTTGGAACGACAATTCGAAGAAAGCCTTTCTTGTCAGGGAAGGGATACGTTTCATCATAAAATTTAAAACGAATCACACCCTTCGTATTGCGAATGTTTGTAACGGTGATTGTAATAGAGTAGGTGGCTTCACCAGGCAAGGCTCGCGGAGCATCCTCATTTTCCATAAAGACAGAGAACGAGTCGGTGCTATCATGCGGACGATAGCTGGCAACACGAGAGGTGTCTTGTTGCCCAAAAGCTGTCAACGAAAACGCGATCAACAAAAACAAAACCAATTGATTCATCCACCTATTCAATGTGGTAAGATACTATTTTCTAATCACGTGTTTGCAATAAGTTGCTGTGACATTGACCTCTAATTTCAGGGTTAGTAGAAAATGACTCTTAAAGAATCATGTTGGTTTATGACTTTATTGTTTTGTATTGATGATTAGTCTTTCTATTTTGTAGGTGAGCGTAGACCTGTTGAAAGGCATATAGAACTGCGAAAAATATTGAAAGTGATAGTTAAACTAATAGGATTAACGGCCAACAAACTAAAATCCGCTTTTTTGGATTTATTGCCGATTATTTTGGTAGTGTCGTTTTTTCAATTTGCGGTTCTCAGGCAACCTTTTCCAAACCTTTCTGAAGTTATTGTGGGTTTAGTTTTTGTTGTGATAGGGTTGACTCTTTTTATAGAGGGGTTAAAGATTGGCTTATTCCCTCTTGGTGAAAATTTGTCCTATGCCTTAGTAAAAAGAGGCAGTTTGTTTTGGCTTTTACTTTTCTCTTTTCTACTGGGCTTTTCAACAACGATTGCAGAGCCGGCACTCATTGCAATCGCAAAAGAGGCAGCTCGAATTGCTGTAGAGGCTGACTTACTTCAGGCAAAGCACGAAACCAACTATGCTTTGGGCTTACGTCTGTCAGTGGCGCTGTCAGTTGGTCTTGCAATATTGCTAGGTGTTTGGCGTATTATCAAAGGCTGGCCAATTTATTACTTCATCATAGGCGGCTATTTGTTGGTGATGCTTATGACTTTGTTTGCGCCAGCCGAGATTATCGGTATTGCTTATGACTCTGGCGGTGTAACCACTTCAACAATTACAGTACCTTTGGTTACAGCACTTGGTGTAGGGTTGGCATCAGTAATTGAAGGCAGAAGCCCGTTAACAGACGGATTTGGGTTAATTGCTTTTGCTTCTTTACTACCCATGATTTTCGTAATGGCTTATGGTATTATAATTTTCAGATAGAAATGCTAAAGGAAATTCTAAACACCTTCATTTCTACCATACAAGATGTGGCTCCTATTGTGTTGCTGATTGGGACATATCAGATTTTTGTTATCAGGAAAACTATCCCGGACCTTAAAAAAGTACTACTTGGAGTTGCCTTTGTTGTATTTGGCTTAACTTTTTTTTTAATCGGTTTAGAGAAGGCTCTTTTTCCTATAGGAGAAATTATGGCAAAACAACTTTCTGACCATTCTTTTACAGCCAAACATTACTCAGGCGCACTTACAGATTGGCAAGCCTACTACTGGGTTTATATTTTTGCAGGGCTAATCGGTTTCTCGACTACTATTGCAGAACCTTCTTTATATGCGGTAGCAATAAAAGCTAATGAGGTCTCTGGAGGCACCATAGAAACTTTTACGTTAAGAGTGGTAGTGGCTATTGGGGTGGCCGTTGCTTTGGTTGTCGGAACTTTTAGGATTGTGGTCGGACAATCATTGGTGTTGTATATTTTATTCGGATATATAGTAGTTATTATTCAAACTATTTTTGTACAAAAAGACATAGCCTCATTGGCTTATGATTCTGGCGGTGTTACCACATCAACTGTTACGGTTCCAATAGTTGCTGCGTTAGGTATCGGTTTAGCCACTACCGTTCCGGGGAGAAATCCTGCTATAGATGGCTTTGGGCTCATCGCATTTGCTAGTGTTTTTCCAATTATTACAGTGCTAGGCTATGCACAAATTAAAAGTCTAATAATTTTATACAATAAAAAGCGTCAATAATCATGAGATTTAAATTAATTGTGGCTTTTGTTAAGCCTGAAATTTCAGACAATGTTGTCAAAGTAGCTAAAAAGGCAGGGGCTACTGGAGATGTAGTTATTCAAGGTAAAGGTTCGGGGCTTGAATCCACGAGTTTTATGGGGCTTTCTATTCACGACAAAACCAATGTTGTTTTGTTTGTGGTAGAAGAGCACCTTGTCAATCCAATAATCCAATCAGTAAGGGAAGAATGTCGTTTGGAAGATCCGGGCAATGGAATAGTATTGGTTTTGAGTATTGATAAGGTAGCGGGGTTATCCAAACAAATCAAACAAATCAGACAAAATCTAACTAACGAAAACTTATAAATCAAAATCATGGAAACATTCAAAACAGCTAAAGATATCGCTTCAGATAAACTATTCTTCATTGACGGACTTGCAAGTGTCAGAGATGCTGTGCTATTACTGAAATCTAAAAACGTACAAGCGCTTATCATTAAGAAAAGAAACAATGGAGATGCTTATGGCATAGTTACATTAACTGACATTATAAAAAGTGTAATAATTCCTCAAAAAACTATTGACGAAGTAAGCGTTTACGAAATTATGATAAAACCAGTTTTCTCAATTCCTTCTCAACTGAATGTAAAGTATGTACCAAGACTCATGCTGAACCACAATATCAAAATAGCCCCTGTTGAGGAAAACGGTGAGCTTATTGGAATGATTGACTTTTCCCAATGCGTATTTATGTCAATAGAAGATTGACGATCTTGAATAAAATTAGAGATTGAAAGCAAACGGTGAAGTGCTTAGAAATGGTCAACTGAAACGTTGGTGATGTTTCGCAAAATGGTTGGATTGCTTTATTCCGTTATCATGATTGCAAGACTAGTGTCCATGGAGGCGGCTCACTCCACATTGGGAAAGCGCAGCTAGCCCCTTTAAGTGTCCGGCTTACAAGTTTATTTTGTACGTAAGTTTCCTCCTTACGCATGAACAATACGCAAGGTTAAGTGAAATATAAATTGCGATTTACTGGTGTGATGGTAAAGGAAGACTAAAGTATTCTCTTAACAAGCACCTTATCAATACTTCTGCCATCCATATCCACTATTTCGATGGACAGGTTTTTCCATGTGAATTCATACCCAAGGTGTGGGGCCACGGTAAATTGAGAAATAAATTCTTCAACCGTATTGATTTGCGAAAGATTCTTGTCGTTTGTTATTTCAATATCAAAATAGCGCGCTAATTCAGGGAGGGGAAGTGAGGCATCAATAAGAAAGGAATTGTCGCTGCGCGGAATGATTTCCTTCTTTTCGTGTAGTTGTTGAACGAAGTCATCAACGAGCATACCGATCAAATCATCCAAGGTAAGAATGCCCTGGACATTGCCTACGGCATTAACCACCAGGGCAACATGCTGTTTTGACTTTCGCAGTGTTTCCAGTGCCTTATAGGCGGTGGTGCTTTTGCTCAAAAGTATGGCTGGTCTTATATGCTTCTCTATTTCAAACGAATCTTTTTTGAGCAGTGCATTAAGGATGTCTTTCGTATAGATGATTCCCTTGACATGATCGAGACTTCCCTCGCAAACCGGAAATGACATATGAAGGGATGTAGAAATTTTTAACCCACTTGTTTCCAACGCGTCTTTGGTGTCCAGCCAGTCAATGTTTTCACGTAGTGTCATGAGCGTTCCGATGGTCCGGTCACCCAGATGAAACACATTTTCTACAATATCCTGTTCGATTTCCTGAACAGTCCCTGATTCAGTGCCCTCCTGAATAAGGGCTTTAATTTCTTCCTCGGTGATATCACCCCCACCGGATTTCTTAATATGAAATAGTCTGAGTAGTAAGTCGGTCGTGAAGGTGAGTAGCCAGATAAAGGGTGCTGCCACGATAGAAATTGCATACATGGGATAGGCTAGAATTTTTGATATCTTTTCTGGCATCGTAAGCCCGATGCGTTTGGGAACAAGTTCGCCAAGCACCAGTGACAAGAAGGTGAGAATAACTACGATAATAGTGAAAGCAAGTGTTTCGCTGTAGGGTTTTAGTAATTCGAATTTATTCAGATAGCTTTCAAAGTCATCCTCTATTTTTTCTCCACTATAAATTCCGATCAGGATGCCAATGAGCGTAATTCCAATTTGTACCGTAGATAGAAATTTACCAGGATTACGAGAAAGCTCAAGTGCTTTTTTTGATATCTTCTCTCCTCTTTTTGCTGCTGACTCCAGGGCGGATTTACGGGAAGCTACCATCGCTATCTCCGCCATCGCGAAAATTCCGTTTAGCAAAATCAATAGTAGAATTATCAGCACTTCTGTCACTACATGGTAAGTAACCTTATTTTATACAGGTTAACCTTATTGGCTACTCTTAGCTATCGTAAACCGTTTTCCGATTTCATAGACCACAATACTCAGCACCGCATAACTGATTAATATTATCCATTCGCTTAATCCAAGCGGAACTGTATGCAACAAGGTGTTAAAGAATGGAATATACACAGCTATCAGAATCAGGCTTATTCCCAAAATCAATGTTGCCAGTAAATACTTATTATCAAAAGGATTTAGTTTGTATACGGGCACACGGAAGCCGCGGATGGCAAAGATGTAGAAGAAGGTATTCATGCCTAAAGCAACAAATGTTACGGTTCGTGCAAATTCCAGATTACCGGTGCTCTTCCAGAAGTAGTAAAAAATGACGAAGAGTAGCGTGTCCATCACCAGAGCATAAAACAGGATCAACTTTTTCATTTCGTTGCTGATGAGCGGTTCATTCTTATCACGTGGCTTACGTTTCATAAGGCCTTCATCAATTTCATCAAAGGCTAGTGCCATGGCGGGCAATGAACTTTCAGCCAGTTTTATCCACAGAATTTGTGCGGGTAGCAACGGTAGCGGTAATCCAAGCAATACGGCCCCTCCTACTACAATCATTGTTGAAAAGGCATCGGTGAGTAGAAACAGAAGTACTTTGCGGATGTTATCAAAGATTATTCTACCCCTGCGCACTGCCTCAACAATAGTATTGAAATTATCATCCAGTAACACCAGGTCAGCCACATCTTTTGAAATGTCGGTACCACTGCCCATGGCAACACCAATATTTGATTTTTTCAAAGCTGGTGAATCATTTACTCCATCACCGGTCATGGCCACCACTTCTCCGTTGCGCTGAAAGGCGCTTACTATCTTGCTTTTGTGTTTCGGTTCTACGCGAGCAAAAACTTTGATGTTGCTCACGCGCATGGATAATTCATCATCAGAAAGCAGATCCAATTCCGCGCCTTCAATCACTTCTCCAGCGCGCACCTGCATACCCAATTCATTGGCAATAGTAGCGGCCGTTTGTTTGTGGTCACCAGTTATCATTATAGGTTTTATACCGGCTTCACGGCATTGCTGAATGGCATCTACTACTTCCGGCCTGAGCGGATCTCTGAATGCTACGAGTCCGGCAAAAACAATATCCTTCATATCAGCCGGTGAAAATGCATGCTCATATGGCTCATACACATTCTTAAATCCAATACCAATTACCCGCAATCCTTTTGAGGTTAATTCCTGAAATGCTGTTTTAATTTTATTTATATCCTCTTGCCGCATCGGGAAGATGGACCCGTTGCTAAAATAGAATTCTGAAAAGGAAAGTATTCTCTCAGGTGCCCCTTTGGTATAAATGATTTTTAAAAGTTGTTTCTCGGGTGATGCGTGAAGCGTGGCCATGAATTTATGTTCTGACCCAAAGGGGATTTCTGCAATTATCGGTGATTGTTCAAGTAGAGAATTTCGGTCAATACCGAAATCATGACCTGCGAGCAGCAGTGCCCTGTCGGTGGGGTTGCCGCTTGCATGCACTTCTCCACCTTTGTTTTGAATAAACCCCGCGTTGCACATCACCGATATTTCAAGTAATTTTTTTATGTCGGGATGCAAGGATGCCGGAACTGATTCACCGTGTAAAACTGCATCGTACGCAATAAAGCTGTCGGTGCGCATTTCGCCCCGGGTGAGTGTACCGGTCTTATCGGCACAAATAACCGTGACAGACCCCAACGTTTCGGCAGCCACCAGTTTTCGCACCAATCCATTTTTCTTCACCAGTTTATTCATCCCCACAGTGAGTATTACAGTCATGGCAGGAATCAATCCCTCGGGTACTGCCGATACAACTACCGCCACCGCGGTCATAAACATTTCTAATAAGGGGATTCCGGTAAAAATGCCAACGGCAAAAATGATAACGTTTATGACCACCAGAATTATCCCTAACCATTTTCCAAAAACCAATAACTGCACTTGCAAAGGTGTTTGCTCCTCTTCAGTAGACTGCACCATGGTAGCGATGTTACCAAGTTCCGTGTTTGTTCCCGTTGCGGTAACAATAGCTCTGGCATTTCCACTGGCAGCGACAGTGCCCGCATAGATCATATTTTTTCGTTCTGCAAGCGGAGTCGTTTCGGGTAATGGATTGACTTGTTTAGACAATGGCAGCGACTCACCGGTGAGTGAGGCCTCAATAGTTGAAAAATTGCTAACCTCGATAATTCGCGCATCAGCAGGAACCTTATCACCCGATGAAATGAGGATTACATCGCCAGGAACAATTTGTTCGTGAGAAATAGAAACGGGTGTGCCGTCACGCAGCACCTTTACATCGTAGCGGATCAGCTTATTCAATCGCTCCAGTGCCTGTCCGGCTTTATACTCCTGGAAAAAGCCAATCACACTACTCACATAAATTACAACAGATACGATAATCGCATCAACCCAATGCGAAGTCAACACACTGATGACGAATGCAGCAAAAAGAATGTAAATAAGCGGATTCTTAAATTGCCTGAAAAAAAGTGCCACCACGGAAAGCTTTTTCTTATCAGGCAGTTTGTTCAGACCATGCGTTCGGATTCTTTCTCTAGCATCGACACTATTCAATCCAAGCTTTCCAGTATTCAGCATCTCCTGAACTTCTGATATGGGTAATAGATGGTGGTTCATATACTAATGGAAGCGGTATAAATTCTATTTACGTTTTAAGAAATAAGGTTAATCAATTGGGAACGTGATTATTTTTTCCTTTTCCTGAAAACTAACAATGGGCTTTTCGTATCAAACGAGAGCGCAGCCGATTTGCTGGAAAGGAATATTCGTTCATACCAACCCCTGTTTTGTTTTGTAAATAACACTACCAGGTTTGGTTTGGACTTTTTGATATCCATTTGCAAATGATGGCTTAGTGAATTTTCGACATGTAATTTCCGGAAATGGAATGTCACACCTTTTGAAACGTACCGGGCTGCTATCTTCTCTAATTTCATTTTGACCTCTTTCAGCGGTAAAAGAAAATCATAATGATAAACAGAAACTCTTGCCTTCAGTGGCCTGGCAAAACCAACTACCTTGTTTATTTCTCCCTTAAGATTATTGAAATCAGAGGAATACAGAATGTGGGAAATTGGGCTTACGCGATATGTTTTAGGCACAACTATAACAGGTATGGGAGAAGTAGTGAGAATAGCTGAAGCCGTTGTACCGATCAGTTTTTTAAACGCACCTGCACCTCGAGTGCTCATGCAAATGTAATTAGCTTTGATGTGTTTGGCGAAGTCAATTACCCCATGACCTACCTTATACCCCTCAGCAACAACAAACTGCGCATCTCTGGCCTTCAATCCGGTCTCGTGCGATATCTTATCTACAAATTGTCTGAGGCGAGCATGCGTTTTTTTTAATTCAACTGCTGTATAGGAGTTATACTTTTCTAAACTCCAGCGGGTAGGCTTGGGCAGTTCCTGCGAATGAAAAAAAATGAGTTTGTTTTTTGTTTGCTTAGCCAATTGAAGGGCAAAGCGAATCCCTGCCTTAGAGTTAACAGAGAAGTCAGTAGTAACCATTATTTTATTCATAGCTCAGTTGATTTTGTTTGGTTAAAAATTATGCATGGCGTAGATGGCTTGTTTCCGTCTAGATGAAAAGATTGAAGCAAAAGGGACAACACGTAAGTAAGTTCATTTTTTATTTCTTAAACGTCAGTAGTGGAACGTGGCTTAGAAAGGCCATTTTCCGTGTTATGCTTTTGCTAAACAGTTTTTCGAAAAACGTCAGCTTGTGAGTAAACATAGCCAGCATATCCGTTTTATGTTTTAATACGTATTCATCAATCCCCTTTGCAGCATTGTCATGGAGGGAGACTGTAAACGTAATTTTTTTATAATCCATTGTTTTTGAAAGTTTGGCTACAGTTTTTTTTATGTCCAATTTGCTTTCTCGTGTCGGTGGGATAATATGAAGTATGTGGATCCCTGCATTAAAACATTTAGCAAATGAAACCACTGTTTTTAATTCATCCTTAAGGTTAGTAATGTCGGTAGCATAAACAATATTTTTTAAACTGGTAAACCTGGCAAATTCAGGCACTGTTATTACGGGGATACGACTTTTATCAATTACAGCCGCTGCATTGCTCCCTAGCAGAATTTTTTTCAAACCCGTTGCTCCTTTTGTTCCCATCACAATAAGATCAATGTCATTATGCTGAGCGTAGTTAATTACCACGCCTTCAACTGGAAAACCCTTCATGACATGGCTTGCGATATCTATCTTTCCTTTATTTTCAGATCTGATTTCATTGATCAATTTGGCAAAATCCTCAACCGCATTCTCGGCCATTTTATCTTCCAGGTATTTTACATTCACGGCTACCCTTCCAGGCGAGCTATCTAGATTGACAACACTTAACAAAATAAGTTTTGCTTTGAGTTTTTTACCAATCCTAACAGCATACTGAATTGCCACTTTAGATAGTTTTGAAAAATCGGTAGGAACGAGAATGGTCATAATATTTTGTTTTTAAATGTGTGTATATGAGTCTTCACTAAAAATCATTATAGCCAGATTGAGGTTGTACAGCATGAAAGACTAGGAGCGGTAAACAAGCCTGATAGACCATTTTTTTTGAAAGACTGGAGCTAAAGAGTTTTTTAAAAATACTCCTCTTTCGCATAGACAATGCAATGAGGTGCGCCCCGACAGCGTCCACAAAATGATCAATACCTTCCTGCGTATTTTCATGATGCATCACATAATAGAAGGGCTGTACGCCACGAACCTCTGTCGCTACGGCCTTTGAAAAATCTTCGATCAGATCACTGTCAGATCTTAAATTTTCTTTTGAAACATGAAGGAGAATAAACTCGGCTTTCAGGCGCTTGGTTATTTTTATAAGCTCTTTCACGGTTTGTATATCAGTGTCTTCATAGTCAGTAGCAAACACAATTTTTTTAGGCAATGCCAGGGTTGTGTTCGCGGGCACCGCAAGAACTGGGCAGGTTGCCCTTTCGATAACAGAAGCCGTATTGCTTCCAAAAACCATTTTTGCAAGGCCACTGGCTCCTAGGGTGCCCATCACAATCAAATCTGGCTGGCTATTTTCTGCTTCAAGTACGATCTCTCCAACCGCGCTTCCCATTCTCACAAGGTGCTCACAACTTATTCCATAATCTTCTGAAAGCGCGGTGGAGATAGTTTGGAGCTTCTCCGTTGCTTCATTCACTATTCGGCCAATCTCCTCTTTGATCAATGGATAAACAACGTTTCCACGCGTAACGGGCGGGGTATAGACATGTAGTAAGATCAAATTTGCATTCATGGCTTTACCTAGTAATGCGGCATAGTTAAGCGCATGACCCGCATTGTTCGAAAAATCAGTTGGGATGAGAATTTTCATAATGATACTCAGTAGTATTATTTGACACGCGATTTAAGAAAGGTGAGTAAGGGAAGTTTTATCTGGTAAACAAGTTCTTCCGTTTTACTTCGTACAAAGAGCTTATCGAATAAACTTCGCTCTTCTGGAAACATGACTAGTATCTCTGGTTTGTTAATTTTTAAATACCGTTGTAGCTGTTCGATAATCGTTAGCCCGGGTCGTTCTTTTTGTACAATGATTTTCAGCCATTTATATTTGACCTGCTTCGCTAAGTACTTCTCATCTATGATTGGTTTAGCATTGCCTTCAACAAAATTTTAATTGAGAATTTCAATTACCGCCTTCTCTGGGCTAGCTACAGGAGCTATGCAGCGAAGTTCATTCACAAGGTTTTTGAGATCAGAAGAATAGACTATCGTTTTTAGTTTTCTATAGCGATACCGTGGTGGAATTGCTAGTACAGGAGCTGAGGCTTTAAAAATGATCTCTGAACTAATGCTTCCAAAAAGCTTTAATCCGGTAGCACCGTGAGTTCCGACTATAATCAGATCAACCTTTTGGTCTTTTGCAGCAGCAACTAACGTTTCGGTAACAAAAATCCCGTTCTTAGCCACTACGCTAACTCTTCTTGCATTCTTCTTAAGATGAAGATCGAGATAGATTTTACCTACTAAACTCTCTAGCTTTTGCTGTTGGATGCTCTCCTCTTTTTTCTCAAGCTCCAGAAATACAGCTTGACTTATTGTTGGGTTGATTCTTGCCATGCGCACAACATTGAATACTACGAGGTGGCATTTGATTGTTGTAGCGTATTGAACCGCATACTTCAGGGCATTGTTCCCTGTCGTAGAGAAATCAGTGCATACTAATATTGTTTTCATTTTATTATATTTTATGTTTCATTTTTGCGCAAAACTTAATACTGGCACCCTCGTATGAAAAAGAATTGTTTCAGCAATACCCAACTGATAACCTGCTTTTCGTTTTCGCAAATTTGTGACGAGGGCAATCATTCCTGCCTTTGATTTTTTAGCATAGTTAATAACACCTGTTTCTATTTCATGATCCTGATATACTACACACTTAAATGTAACCTGTTTCTGTGCATGCACTTCAGCTTTCATTCTTGTTAACAGCTCCTCGCTATCTTTAAGCCGAGTTAGGGTGTTTACATATAGCAGATCAATAGAGGCTTTTAGATTTGCCGCTAAATTTTTTGCTGTATTTACTGACCGGGTGATGTTTCCTTCAAAATCAGAAGCGAATATGATTTTCCGGATATCCTTTGGAGTATAATTTTTCTTTACTGAAAGTACTGGACAAGAAGCCATTCGCAATACACGTTGCGCAGTCGATCCAATGAATAAGCTAGTTGTTTCACCGGCACCATGAGCACCCATTACTATCAATTGTATGAGATGAGCTTTGGCAAAGGAAAGAATTTGCTCGAATGGGACATCGCCTTTTACTGTAGTAGTGACTGTAATACTTTTGAAAATCCGGCTCCTGGCAAATTTTTTAAGCTTGGTTTGAGCATCTACAAATCTTTTCTCTAATACAGAATTTTTCTGTCGCTCGCTAGGGGATTGATTAGCCCAACCCACAGGAATATTAGCCACATGTAAGAGGTGAACGGTTGCACCAGTTTTCTTTGCTACGTGTACCCCCATTTTTGCAGCACTAATTGAATAGGCAGAGAAATCAATCGGAACCAGTATATTTTTCATAACTCATCTATTTTATAATCAAAACAACTTTCGTATTAATCTCATCAGTATAATTATTTGGTGCATAGCAATCATTATGTTTACGCAGAAGTATTATTTGAGGAAGAAGTAGTTATTACTTTAAAAACCA
>JAJTGQ010000135.1 GCA_021299455.1 Flammeovirgaceae bacterium
GTCTTACTAACCGGAATCTGTTGGCCATTTCGAAGGATGGCCAAATGAGTTTCCTTTTGGTAGGGCTCAATCTTCGTGATCTGATTGATGTGCAGAATGTAGGAACGATGTACGCGAACAAACTGGGCAGGGTCTAATGACTGCTCATAAAAATTCATCGTCTTATTCTTCAAAAAAGAACCTTCCTGTGTTGTGATTTTTACGAAATCGTCATCGGCCTCGATAAACTGAATGTCGTGAACAGGTATAATTTTGACTTTGCTTCCAGTCTTGACTACTATCCGATTTTGTTGCGCTGTGGTCGTAGACATCTCGTTCAGCACTCGCTCCATCGGATCTGGGCTTGTGGGCGCCAATTTACTTTTCCATTTTAAAATAGCTGAGTGAAATCGCTCTTCGGCCACGGGTTTCAATAAATAGTCCACTGCATTGGCCTCAAAGGCTTTGATGGCAAATGAATCATAGGCGGTAATAAAAATCACCGCAGGTCGTTGATCAATTAACTCCAACATCTCAAAGCCATTGATCTTAGGCATTTGAATATCCAGAAATAGTAAGTCCGGTTGATGCTGCTGAATGGCTTTTACTCCTTCAAATCCATCGCCACATTCCTGCACTACCTCAATTTCCGGATACGCTCTCAAATAGGCTTTGATGATTTCTCTGCTTAGTGGCTCATCATCTATGATAATTGCTTTGCTCATATTTTTTCTGGCAGTGTAAGTTGCACCGTAAAATGATTTTCTTCAATAGTTGTAGTCAATAAATCATTTCTTGCATAAAGTAAGTAAAGTCTTCTCTTGAGACCGTTTAGTCCAAAGCCACTTCCCTCTGCCGGTTGCATGTCTGCATCAAAAGGATTAGAGATGACAATCTGAAGCGAATCATCAATCCGTTGAGTCTGCATTCGAATAACAACACTGTCTGTGGTACCGTATAACCCGAACTTAATGGCGTTTTCTACCAACGGCTGTATCAACAAAGGCGGAATCAACCAGAGTTTGATTTGCTCGTCACATTCTATTTGCACATCCAGTCGATGACCGAAACGTACTTTCTCAATGGAGAGGTACAACTGCAGATAAACCAACTCCTGATCAAGTGTGATCCAATGTTCGTCCGCTCTCTTGAGAGTTGTCCGCAAAAAATCTGAAAGCTGCTGTACCATGTCACGCGCTTTTGATGGGTTGACTAAAATCAGTGCGTTGATGGAGTTTAAACTATTGAATAGAAAATGTGGTTGTAGCTGCAACTGCAATTTTTGAAGTTCAGCATCGCGCATCATTACCTCGTTGGTTGTTTGCTGACTGACGGACTCTTGAAGTTCCTTCATTTGCTTGAAAAACAAATAGGCCATGCCATAGCCGAAAGTAATCAGAAATGTGATGGCAAGACGAATGGGAATGGCTTGAAGATTGAATTGGCTATACAAGTCGTTGCCATTGGATAGTTTAATATAAACTTGTTGCGCTACCCATTGACATAAAAATGCTACCACAAAACTTAGTCCTATCACATATTGATACTTGCTGGCTTTGGGGGTGTACCGATTCAATATTGTTTCTAAAAGCAATACTGAAAAACCTGCACAGACCACCGAGACAAGTGAGTCTATTGCAGCCGTTTTCAAGTCAAAGCCAAACCAATTAACAAGCACCGCGATATTGGCTAGGCCCCACATCGCACCAAAACCAAACATCAGCATTCTGGCAACTACCTGAGAAGATCGACTCAATCGCATGGGTGACTCGTTTTTTTGTTGGGTCAGTTCTAACAACCGCTACTACAACGCCTGCTGCAATCTACTCGCTTTTGCCTTTATTTTAGCCAAATAATCGTTGACATTTTCCGGCTCTTCCGTAGAGGAGTAAAGTTCGTCTCCATCTTCCATAGAGGTGATGGAACAAATGTCCACCACATTGATAAACTTCCATTGAACGGATTCCTTTCGTTCGTTTAGAAAAGAACACTCACCCAATCTGCCAAGTATGCTTGCTTTTTCTTTTGCCCATGCAAACTCATCGGCTCTTATCAATCTCATTTGCTCATCAAACTGCGGAGTGTGGTTTCCATTTCCGCTGATCACCTGATAGACAAACTTGGCTAAATACCATTTCATGTTCAGTTGCAATTTGTGGTGAATTATCAAGTCTGGACTTACGCTAACTAATCTGAATTCCTCTGACTAGCCTTTAATCTATTCACGATGCCATTTTTGTTTCGCGTAAGTCCAGTGATTTAGTAGCTTTTTATTTCTACACCCCCAAACATACAGACACCTGTTAGCACTAGTTTCTTCTCGGGCGAAAAGGAAGAAGGATCTTTGCGCTTGTCTTCTACCCCACCTAAAATGGCCGATATGTTTGTTTTCACTTCCCAGTTGGCAGGCACAATTAGCTTCACCCCTCCAAAAATAGAAACTACATCTACCACTACAGGTCCTTGAATATCTGCTTGAGACAAATCTAAGTCTGAGCCTCCAAAGATGGCAGTCATTTGCCCGCCTTTAAAATTCTTTGAAAAAATCTTTCGGTTACTTCCGCCAAATATAGAGGTGATATCGATGCCCTCATCACCGGAAGAAGAGCCGCTCACGAAATCACTTTTTTTTTCATCACCACCTATCCAACTCTTGCGCGCCTCACTGGCTGACTTAGAGAGTACTGATCGCGATAGAATAACCAATCCAACTGTGATGATAATAACAGGGAATACATACCTGCGAACTTCAAAATCAATTCCTGGTATATCTTCGATCAAAAAGAAAGAACCTACAATGATCAAAACGATCCAACCGATACCCTGAAAATTTTTCCGCAACCCAACGGCTACCCCGATGGCAATTAAAAGCGTCTTCCACGAGATCAGCCAATACGGCACTAAATCATAGTCCAACCTATCAAGCAGCAGCAAGCCACCCACCGCCACCACGATAATACCTAGCCAGAAACTGTTTCCGAATTTTGTGTTTTGCTTTTCCATAATTGTGTTATTGTTTGTCAAATGTAACGGGACAAACCGCTTAGAGAATAAGCAAAAAAGGCTAGCTACCAGAAAAAGTCGGTGAAACCGGAGGTTTATATCGGTGAAACCGGAAATTCCATTTACCGGAAAATGAATGTTGGCAAATTGCCATCAATATATTAACTTTGAGTGTGAACGTAATAAAACGACAAGCAATAGAACAGTTTTATCTCCGACATCCAGATGCAAAAACGTCTCTCAACACGTGGTTCGCAACCTGTAAAAAGGCCGAATGGAAATCGTACCACGAACTGCAACTCGATTATCCCGAGGCGTTTCCGGTCGGAGACAATAGGGTAGTCTTCGATATTAAAGGAAACAAATATCGGCTTGTCGCAAGAGTTTTATTTGTGTTTAAACAGGTTCAAATCAAGTGGGTAGGCACGCATGCCGAATACGACAAAATCGATGTAAAAAAAGTTAATTGCTGATTATGTGGACCATTATAAAAACAAAAAAAGAGTATGAACTCGCCACTACGCGACTCGAAGAATTATCTACGAACCCTCCTGAAGAAAACTCACAAGAAGGTCGTGAATTGATGCTTCTTGGCTATTTGATCGATCAATATGAAGAACGAACATTTGAAGTTGAATACCCGCAACCTATTGATGCGATCAAAATAAGAATGGAAGATTTAGGACTAAAAATCAACGATCTCTTGAACATATTTGGAGACCGGGGAACCGCCTCGAAAGTGCTCAACAATCAACGCGGACTATCGCTATCTATGATTAGGCAGTTGGCAGATCGATTGTCTCTACCCGTGAGCCTGCTTATTCAGCCAACTGGTTCAAGCAAAAAGTTGGGCAAAAAAAGCAAAGCTGCCCATGCTATGGAGCCGAGGGCGATTTACAAGAAAAGGAAAAAGGCTTAACTAAAACTTACTGAGATATCTTCGATACAATCTCCTGATCCAACGGCTTTACTTTAGGTGGAAAGAAACCTACCACATTGCCACTCTTGTCAATAATATATTTGCAAAAATTCCAGGAAGGAGATTTGCCCGATTTAGCAGCCAGCCACTTATAGAGAGGAGATTTATCTTTGCCCTTGACCGATATCTTTTCAAACATTTGAAACTTGACCCCATAGTTCCGCTGACAAAAGGTGGCAATCTCTTCATTGCCACCCGGCTCTTGCCACAAAAAATTATTGGCCGGAAATCCTAGCACTGCTACTTTGTCGCCATACAACTCATGAAGTTTTTCTAAATCTTCGTACTGATAGGTGAATCCACATTTGGAAGCAGTGTTGACGATGAGTAAGTTTTTGCCTTTATACTGCGCAAAATCTATTTCCTTTCCATCTAACGATTTTAGTTTAAAATCATAGATCGATCCGGCAACCTCTTTCTGGTTAAGGCCGGCCAATTTGTTGGAAAGAAATGAAGCAAGTCCCATAGCAGTAATAATTAAAAAAGTGAAACCTATTATTTTTTTCATTTCAATTCATTCAAAATCGCGTCATCGCCAGGGTTGACACCCGATGCAAAAAACTTCACGGTACCATCCGGCTTGACTAAATATTTGCAAAAGTTCCAACTCGGCTCTTTGCCTGTTTTTTCTTTTAAGAATTGATAGAGCGGATGTTGATCGCTCCCCTTCACCGAAATTTTTTCGAACATCTGAAAAGTGACGCCATAATTCTTTTTGCAGAAGGTGGCGATCTGTGCGTTGCTGCCCGGCTCTTGCCCTCCGAAATTATTGGCCGGAAACCCAAGAATGGTGATTTTGCTACCAAACTGCTGATGTAATTCCTGCAAATCAGCATATTGAGGAGTATATCCGCATTCCGATGCCGTATTGACAATTAAAAGAGTCTTTCCTTTATACTGAGCAAAATCCGTCAAGTTGCCGTCTAGGGACTTGATCTTGAAGTCATAAATAGAGCTAACTGTAGCGTTCATAAAAAAAAGTAAAATAAATAGTGCTTTCATATTTTTTTTTCTTAATGACTGATATAATTCAAAACTAAAAGAGCTGCCTTTGAAAACCCAAAAATAAATCACCTTCGAGTGCCTCGGCCTGCCATACCCTTTGTAACATCAACTTTCAAACACCATTCCTTTTAAAAAGTTGCTTTTCACTTTTACTTTCTGTAGTCCAAAGCCGGCTTCCGATCACCCAACAAAGGCTCATAAACAAATTTTTCGCCCGCGCGCTTTTTAAATTCGAGCCAAGCCTCTTCCGTTATTTTTGGGTCTGTGAATGCATCGACCATCGATGCTGCTAAGGTTTTGGCTGCTACCATCATTCCTTTGCTGCCAATACTTGTGCCGCCTGCGGCCACGGCCTGCCAGCTATGGGCGGCTGTGCCCGGCACCCACGTGGCGGTGGAAAGGCCTGCCGTAGGCACTATCCAACTTACGTCACCCACATCTGTGCTGCCACCTGCCCCACCTTCTCTAACTTCAAATTTTTCAATCGTGGATGTAGCAGTAATAGGCGGTGGTGATGAGAATGTCTGCTGTATTTTGGTAGCAAATTCTTTTTCTGAATCGGAAAGAGTATACCCACCCACTAACTGCAAATTAGTGTTGACCACTTTTGCCAACGTCTCATTGTAAAGAAGGTCGTAGGTTCCGCCCGTTAGCTCTACTTCATAGCGGGTGCCCGTACCAATAGCTGCACCCTGCGCACCCTGAGTTACGCGCTCCCACACAGATTTTACTTCCTCCCGATTTGGGTGACGGACGTAATAATAAACTTCTGCGAATGCAGGCACTACATTGGGCGCTTCACCTCCCCGCGTGATCACATAATGAATTCGTGTTTTTTCGCTCACATGCTCGCGCAGCATGTTTACCATGTTATTCATCGCTTCCACGGCATCGAGTGCCGAACGTCCACGCTCGGGCGAACCCGCTGCATGGCTAGCTACTCCATAGAAACGAAACTTTCCTGACTTATTGGCAAGTGCGCTGCCAAAAGCTGCAGAGTTGGTTGCGCCCGGATGCCAATGAAAAACTAAATCTACATTTTTAAAAAACCCATCACGCACCATATATACTTTGCCTGATCCTCCTTCTTCGGCAGGACAGCCATAAAATTTAATAGTTCCCGATTTTTTAGTCGCCACTAACCAATTTTTTACAGCTATGGCTGCAGCAGCAGATGCCGTACCAAACAAATGATGACCACACGCATGCCCCGCTTTTTGTCCTACGATCGGTTTTAACTCTGGAACGGCCTCTTGCGAAACACCGGGCAATGCATCAAACTCACCTAATACTGCAATGATGGGTTTACCCGATCCGGCAGTAGCGATGAATGCGGTGGGCTCTCCAGCAACGCCCGCCTCAATGGAGAAACCGGCATCTTTTAAAGTCTGCTGAAGTAATGCAGAACTTTTTTCTTCCTGATAGCCAACTTCAGCAAAGTCCCAGATCTTTTTTGCCGTGGTAGAATAGAGTTCGTTTTTGTCATCGATTGATTTGATAACTGCTTGCTTGGTTGTTTGCCCCCATGAAAACGTGGCGATCAGAACAAACAACAGAAAAACCGATCTTTTCATAGTAATTGAATTTAAGAAACGAAACTAAGGAAAAATTGCAATAATGGGAATCTCTAAAAAACTAAACAGGTGTGTCCGATTGAGCATACGTGACAGTCCGGTAGGCAGTTTCACTCTGACAACAATCTGGGTTTAGAGATGTCCCCCAATTCAAATCAAAAAGATTGGATTGTTTTACACTAAAGGAACTTACTTTACGTCTTTGAAGTTATCTGAACCTGATTTTAACCCCTATGTCTCAACCGAAGCCTAAATCAAAAGTGACCATTGGTCATGTTTTTAAGACCATTATCTGGCCAAGAAAAAATATACTTTTTGTCGGATTGTTGTTGATCATCATAAGTCGGGCAGCTGGCCTTGTGCCGCCCTGGGCAACCAAACCTTTTATGGATGATATCCTCGTTCGCAGGGATCTGGATAAACTTCCGGAATTATTGATTTGGGTTACCGTTGCCATCTTGATACAAGCGGTCACCTCCTTTCTATTAACAAAAATACTTAGTGTAGAAGCACAAAGACTTATTTCCATCCTACGATCAAATGTGCAGAAACACTTGCTGCGACTTCCTACACGTTTCTTCGATAATCAAAAGTCAGGAGCTCTAGTATCCAGAGTAATGAACGATGTGGAAGGCGTGAGAAACCTTGTCGGTACAGGGTTAGTGCAGTTGGTTGGGGGTGTTTTGACGGCCATTATCTCTGTCATCTTTTTGATCAATATCAATCCATTAATGACATTGTTCATTTTGCTACCGATGTCGATTTTCGGAATAATTACATTGAAAGCCTTCTCAATAATCAGACCCGTTTTTCGGGAGCGCGGAAAAATAACCGCTGAGGTGACTGGCCGCCTAACGGAAACACTAAATGGCGTACGAGTCATCAAAGGATTCAATGCTGAACAACAAGAAATAAAAGTATTTGAAAAAGGAGTGGAACAACTTTTTCTAAATGTTAAGAAAAGCCTTACCTCCACCAGTTTTGTGACAAGTTCTGGAACTTTCCTTGTTGGACTAGCTAGCGTGGGCATAATGGGATTAAGTGGGTACTTTAACCTTACGGCAGGTGATTTTCTTCAATTCACAATGTTCATGGTTTTTATGATCGCACCCATTGTGCAGATGAGCAATATTGGAAGCCAGTTAACAGAAGCCTTTGCGGGTCTTGATCGCACCGAAGAATTGATGAACATGCCCATCGAAGATGATGGAACTTCGCGCACGATCAGTATGAATGAAATCAGAGGAAACATTGAATTCAACGATGTTTCATTCTCATATGAAGAAGGAAAGGCTGTTCTAAAAAATATTAGTTTTTCTTCTCCAGCAGGATCTGTTACAGCACTAGTAGGCACTTCCGGATCAGGTAAGACAACTATTGCAGGATTGGCCGCCACCTTTTTAAATCCAGAAAGTGGTTCTATCACAATTGATGGAGTTGATCTGGAAAAGGTGTCCTTGAATAGCTATCGAAGTCAATTGGGCGTGGTGCTACAAGACGATTTTTTGTTTGAGGGAACGATCCGTGAAAACATTCTTTTCCCTCGACCCAATGCATCTGAAGAGGAACTTCAAAAAGCCGTACGAGCTGCGTTTGTGCATGAGTTTACCGATCGATTTGAAAAAGGGCTGGGAACGGTCATTGGCGAAAGAGGTGTAAAATTATCTGGCGGCCAACGCCAACGTATTGCCATCGCAAGAGCGATCTTAGCAGACCCAAGAATCTTAATTTTAGATGAGGCGACATCTAATCTAGACACAGAAAGTGAAAGCTTCATTCAAGACAGCTTAAAAACATTGATGCAGGGTAGAACTACATTTGTCATTGCGCATCGACTGAGTACTATTCGCCAGGCCGATCAAATTCTGGTAGTTGAAGAAGGTCAAATTCAGGAACGCGGTAAGCACGAAGAACTGATTGAAAAGAAAGGAAGGTATTTTGAGTTGTATACTTATCAGGCGAGGATTTAATACAGCGAATAAGGAAATTGTTCTCGAAAGTTTCTCTCGTGGATTATCTCTAAAAAAACAATATATTTGTTTGTAGGAATGAATCAAATATGTCAGCGCCATCTCTAACGCCAAAATCAAGAAAACTCAACTCTCTTCAATTGAGTTTGTTAAGGCTTTTTGGGCAAAATATCAACGAGAATCAAACTCTTGAGATAAGAAAGATTTTGATGGACTACTTCGATAAACAATTAAAATCTGAACTTGAAACCGTTACCAAAGAAAAGGGTTATAACGAGAGTGATTTTCAAAGGATGCTCAGCGAAAAATCTTGATGTTAGGAGTTGTTATTGATACTAACTGGCTTCGAGCTTCTATTCCTCCTCAAAGTCCCTACTATCAACTTTATCAAGAATTCAAAAGAGGAAGCTTTGAATGGTTCGTAAGCACGGAAATTCTACTCGAATACGAAGAAATCTTAACTCAAACCTATTCTTCAAAGATAGCTCAATTGGTTCTAAATCAATTGGCGGTTGCCGCTAATGTTACGTTTTCTGAACCGGCTTTTCGCTGGCAGCTTGTAAAGAATGACCCAGATGATAATAAGTTTGTCGACCTTGCTCTAGGCGTCAATGCCGATTACTTAGTAACAAATGACACAGATTTCAATTTTTTCAAGCAACTAGACTTTCCATCTTTGAATATCATTGATTTAGATACTTTCCTTGTCTTACTAAGGGAATCTAAGCAAGAAAAATTGTGACTCGATCAAGGCCGCACTCACACGAAGAACTGATTGAGAAGAAAGGAAGATATTTTCAACTCTATACCTACCAAGCAAGAATATAAAAATATTAATTCAGACACGTCCAGAAACAAAATGAGCCACTTATGCGTGGCTCATTTTATTGTGTGCAAGACTAGACTTTAGTTTCGCTTCAACGGCTGGTAATTCTTAAAAGGAGATATGTTTACTTTTTCCATCAACGTACGATACTCAGGCCATGTCTTCTCATAAAAGAGATTGACCCGTTGCATCAGTTTATTGATTTGCTGCTCCGCCTGTTGAAATACCCGTTGATCGGTAGCGCTAATTGCATCTTTAGATGATCTTATAAAAGACTGAGCTGTCCCCACGTAAGAAAGGGGCGTGGGTGTAGGCTGCCGCACGATGCCCTGACGTTTGTCTTCTTTACCAACGATATAATCCATGAGCGCAGCAATTGAATCTTTAATAGCTTTTGTTTTTTCTGTCGCTTCTTTCAAATCATCTCTTTTTGCTTCCTTCATCTTCTTTTCAAATTCCTCAGCGATTTCTTTCGATTCGCGCAACTGATTCATTGCCTCGGTGCCAACTGCAGTCATTTTTTGTAAATCCTTCAGCAAATTATAGCGTTCTTCAATAACTGAAGATGGCGTTGCATACCGTGGGTCAGGTTTTACATTAATCATTGCCGAATCTTTCACACCACCAAAGGTTATTCTAAGCTTGTAAGTGCCAGGCAGTACTTGTGTACCGGATGGCTCTGCGGCTCCGGCTTTTGTCTTTTCCCTGGATGGTTGGCGAACACCTTTTTCATTCAACGACCAAGTAGTACGATTAAGCCCGTTTTCTTCCGGGGCTTTTTGTTTAATGGTTCGGATTTTCTCACCCTTACCATTGAATACTTCAAGTGTTAACGAATCATACTTTGGCTTTTTGTCATCCTTCGCGTCCTCCTTTTTTTCGTCCTTCTTGTCAAGTGGTTTCACTTCTTTTTTGGCGTCTGCTTTTTTGGCTTCCGTTTTCTTATCGTCTGATTTTGGCTCGTCTTTCTTTGCTTCCGGTTTATTGATCACAAAGGAAATCATCGCGCTGGTGGTTCGGTTTTCTCCTTGAAACATGGCATTGCCGGGGAACAAAATTCCAGCAGGATCCTGTGTTTCTACCTGGTAGGCGTCTGGCGCGTCAAAAACATGTACTGTCTTATTCAAAACCTGTATTCCTTCCTTTACCATCTCACGTAGCGGACGAATATCATCGAGGATATAAAGGGCACGACCAAAAGTACCGATTGCCAAATCGTGCTCACGTGGATGAATAGCCAAATCCATAGTAGGTACTCCTGCAGGATAGCCGCTTGTCCAACGTGTGTACGTCTTACCTTCGTCTAAACTAACCCACAACCCATTTTCCGTTCCCAGAAAAATAAGTTTAGGTTCTACGATGTCTTGCACCACAGCGAGTGTGTAATTGTTCTCTCCCACTTGCGATGGCGTTACTATGTTTTCCCAGGTTTGGCCGTAGTCTTTGGAACGGAACAAGTATGGCTTAAAATCAAATTGCCTATAGTTATTTACTACCACGAAAACCTCTGCCCCATTGTGGGTAGAAGCTTGTATCTGTGGTACCCAGGCTCCCTTAGGCATTCCAGTAATTTTGGAAGTCAGGTTAGTCCAGTTTTTCCCACCATCTCTAGACAGTTGCACTTGTCCATCATCAGTACCTACCCACAACACACCTTTTTCTTTCGGGCTGGGCGCTATGGCTAAAATCGTACAATGATTTTCTGCACCGGTGGCATCCATCGTGATACCTCCACTCTCATGTTGTTTTTGCTTTTCCTTATCATTAGTTGTTAAGTCCCCTGAAATGATCTCCCAGGTTGTTCCTTTGTCGGTAGACTTGTGAATAAATTGACTTCCATAGTAAATAGTCCCCTTGTCGAACGGATCCAATGCAAGAGCAGAGTTCCAATTAAATCTCAACTTTAAAGTTGCGTCCGGGTGAGTCGGTCTGATAATCTTTGTGTGTCCCGTTTTGCGATCATATCTTCCAAGAAATCCTCCTTGTGACATGGCATAGCCGTATCGGTTATCTTCCGGGTCGGCTTGCACATCGAAGCCATCGCCAAACATCACCGATTGCCAGTAGGTGTTTTGAATTCCACCGTCTTTCCAGGTATAGGCTGGACCAACCCATGAACCGTTATCTTGTAATCCTCCGTAGACATTATAGGGTTGATCCATGTCCACACTCACATGGTAAAACTGACCAACCGGTATGTTCTCGACAAATCGCCAATTCTTTCCATAATCATGAGTGATGTTTAATCCGCCATCATTACCTTCAACCATAAAAGAAGGGTCTTCCGGACTGATCCACCATGCGTGGTGATCGGGGTGAACACCTGAATACGGCAATAGTTTTTGAAACGATTTGCCGCCATCTTCACTCACGTTCACTTCAGAATAAATGGTGTATAGCCTGTTTTCGTTTTTAGGATCGGCATGAATCTCGCAATAGTAAAAAGGTCTATCTCCAATTTCACTCATCTTATCGTTCACCATCGCCCATTTAAATCCACCATCTGTAGATTTATACAGTGCATTTTTTTTGCTTTCAATAAGTGCATACACCACATCTGGTTTGTTGGCAGAAATAGCTAAGCCCATGCGGCCCAGTTCTCCTTCGGGCAATCCATCTTTATCTGTTTTCTTTGTCCATGTTTTGCCACCGTCAAAAGTGATGTGGAGTCCAGAGCCAGGGCCTCCTGACTTAAATGTCCAAGGCCAACGTTTATGTTGCCACATGGCTGCGATCAATTTATTCGGATTCGATGGATCCATGATCAGCTCTGCGCAACCTGTTTTGTCATCCACAAACAAAACCTTTTCCCAGTTTGCTCCGCCATCAACGGTTTTGTAAACACCGCGCTCAGGATGTTCGCCCCAAGGGGA
>JAJTGQ010000098.1 GCA_021299455.1 Flammeovirgaceae bacterium
GACTTGAAAAACTAGAGAAGGGAATGAGTAAACTCAATCTTCAAACGGCAGAAAATTCAAGAGCAATTTTTAAGTTAGCCAATGAAATTGAAAATATTGCCCACCTCCATGAACGGGTAACCAAACTAGAAAAGGCAGTGTACAAATGACCATCAATGAAACACAAGATCAAATTATTGGTGAATTCGCTCTGTTAGACGGAGACATGGAGATGACTGTGTTTTACATTATGGAACTGGGCCAGAAACTTCCAGAAATGAAAGTTGCAGATAAATCTGAGCTGAATGAAGTAAAAGGTTGTCAATCAAAAGTCTGGATGACTGCTCGTCTTGAGAATGACGGAGTCTATTTTCAGGCTGACAGCAATACAGCCATCACCAAAGGCCTTGTTAGCATTTTGGTGCGTATTTTTAATGGTCAACGCCCTGAAGACATTTTGAATGCCGACCTCTATTTTATGAAGAAGATTGGCATGGAACGCTTTATTGGCACCCAGCGTTCTAATGGTTTCGGAGCGATGATCAAACAAATCAAGCTTTATGCTTTGGCATTTAAAGCACAACTGGCGGCAAACTAATGGACGAAGTTTCGACAAATAATGTAAGCCAAGACACCGGAGTTAACCTTCGAGATAAGGTATTAGCTGCCATTAAAACAGTCTACGATCCTGAGATTCCGGTGGATGTGTACGAACTAGGCCTGATCTATGAAATCAACATCTTCCCGGTAAACAATGTCTTTATTTTAATGACGCTTACCTCACCATCCTGCCCTTCGGCAGAGGTAATACCTAGTGAGGTAGAACAAAAAATAAGAGAAATAGAAGGCGTCAACGAAGTCAAGGTTGAGATCACCTTTGATCCGCCTTACTCCCAAGATATGATGAGTGAGGTAGCCAAACTGGAACTAGGTTTTATGTAATTGTGTTTATTAATTAATTTTGAATCCTAAATTTTGAATTTTATGTATCCTGAACATTTAGTAGCCCCCATGAGAAATGATTTGACCGTGGCCGGCTTCAAAGAATTGAAGTCATCTGAAGCGGTTGATCAAGAGCTAAAAGACCAAAAAGGCACAACGCTTTTGGTCATTAATTCAGTTTGTGGATGTGCCGCTGGTGCAGCACGCCCTGGAATCAAATGGGCTCTCGAACATTCTGAAAAGAAGCCAGCTCACTTGGCAACTGTTTTTGCTGGTGTTGACAAAGAAGCAGTTTCCAAAGCTAGAGAGTATACACTCCCCTATCCACCCTCTTCTCCTGCCATTGCACTCTTTAAAGATGGAGAACTCGTTCATTTTGTAGAACGCCATCACATTGAAGGGAGAAATGCGCAGATGATTGGAGAACATCTCGTGGAGGTGTTTGATGAGTTCTGTTAATAAGGGAAAACGAAAAAGAAAAACGAGCTGCCCTTACAAGGCAGCTTTTTTTATTACTTGTCTCTTACAAATTTGAAAATCCCTCCGCCCTGCCTCAAAGTCATTTCGCCTGCGGAAGGAATGAACTCGAGAATGACGCCCGCCCTTTCAAACTTAAATTTATCCTTTTCGCTTGGCTCTAATGCAAAGGATGGCTGCCCGGTGGCTTGAGCCCTCAGCTCTGATTCATTTTTTGAAATAGTGATTTTAAGCGGGATTTGAAGGCTTGAATACACTCCCACATATTGATCCAATTCAGTAGGCACCACAGAATAACCTGACTCCTTAAAGGTTGGAATGGAATATGGTTTATCGAAATAGATACTGAGTACTCCAATCAAAATATCGTTCATTGAATAACGCTGGCCGTTGGTGCAATAAGCAATCGATAAACTATCTTCTGGAAAAAAGGCTGTGTTGGACGAAAATCCATCGATACCTCCGTTGTGACCAAACGCACGCTTATTTCCAAAAGGAACTTGAAAAAGCCCCATTCCATAGCCATCTACAATTGTTTTCATTTTTAGCAAACTCGATTCTTTGACCAGTCTACCTGCAAACAACGCATCCATAAATTTAACTAAATCTGTTGGCGTAGAGACAATGGCACCAGCTCCATGCGGAATGCTCATATCGGTTTCTGGTTCTCGTTTCCATTCATTGTTTGTCAACTGATAAGAATAACAATCGTTGTTTTTCAAATCTGCTGCTTTACCGAAATATGTATCCGTGAGTCCAACCTTCTTCACAATTCGCTCATCAAGAATTTGCGCATACGATTTCTTTCTAAGTTTCTCCACGATAAACCCAAGTAGTACGAAATTTGAATTGCTGTACTGTGCCTTTGTATCAGGTGCAAAGTCGGGCTTGCTTTTGCTAATTGTAGAAATCATTTCCTCTTTCGACTTTGGCATGGTCATCCATGTTAGATAATCCGGATCATCCGTAAAATTATGAATGCCACTACGATGACCAAGTAGATTACTGATCGTGATAATCTTCGCATTTTGAACAGTCGGGAAAAATTTATTAAGGGTGGTAGTGAGTGATAATTTACCTTCTTCTATTAATTGAAAAATCAAGACCGTTGTGAACGTTTTGGAGATCGAGCCAATTCTATACTTTGTTTTTCCCGTGGCCAGAACTCTTGTGGCCGCCTCCAATGAACTAAAACCAATAGCCCTTGAATACAGTATCTTTCCATTTTTTGAGATCGCTACGCTTCCCATTGCCCGATCGTTATCAGCTAGGGCAGAAAAAAGACTGTCTAACTTAGGAGTATTGAGCTTCTGAGAGCTAGCTCCAAAAACTAATAAATGAACAAATGCAATGACCAAAAAAAATTGTTTCATTGTGTTAATGTCTAGGTTTTAAGGTCACATGGAATGGCCAGAATTATCATACCGTTGGGTGTGGACAACTTAATGGCCATTTCATATGCTAATTTCAAATTTCCTTCTTCACAGCGGTTCTATACAGCACTGCACACATGGCTACAAAGAAGCCTACCCCCAACAAGTGGTAGCCACTTTCGCCTAGTGCAGCCATCATTGGCTGTTCTAGGTTCAATGACTGAAGCTGCTTTAACCAATAAAGCACTGCACGCACAATGCGGATTGGAGATCCGTCCGGTTGTTCGCTCGCCACTATTAATATGGCTACAAAAACCCCCGTCAATGCGCCTCCAGCAATCAAGCCAGTAGCAAATAAGCTTCCCTTGCCAAGGTCATCTTCTTCCTTTTTCTCGTTTTTCTTTTGAGCTCGATAGTCAACATAACCTTTAATCGCACCGCCAATAAAAATTGGCAATGTGGTGGCCAACGGTAAATACAACCCAATCGCGAAGGCAAGAGCCTTAATACCGCACAGCTCAATCATCACGGCTATAAAAACTCCTACCATCACGAATTGCCAATCTAGATTGAAGGATAAAATACCTTTTGCCAACGTAGCCATCAAAGTCGCCTGGGGTGCTGGAAATTTATCACTACCAACTGCATGCATGATTCCCTGTGTTAACATCTCTGGAGTTGGCGTATCCAGAATCTTCACTACAAGTCCGATGGCGATGGAGGAAACAATGGCTCCGATAAACAAAGCCAATTGCTGATAGCGAGGTGTTGCACCAACGATGTAGCCCGTTTTTAAATCTTGCGAAGTCGCTCCCGCATTTGCAGCCGCGATACAGATCATCCCGCCTACTACCAAGGCCAAAGGTTCATACAACTTCCCACTCCATCCAACTGCAGTAAAGATCAAACAGGTACCCATCAGCGTGGCGATAGTCATCCCAGAAATAGGGCTATTGCTGGAGCCAACCAAGCCCACTATTCGACTGGCTACCGTAACGAAGAAAAATCCAAAGATGATAATCAACACTCCGATGAATAATTTTTGCAAAATGCTGTCGCCCGGGATATTAGGCATAATGGCAAGCGTTGCAATCAAGACGATGCTTCCGATAATAACTACTTTAAAAGACAGATCTCTCTCTGTGCGTAGCACTCCCGTAGTTCCTTTTTCCTTTAGTGAACTCACACTTTCACTGAACGAACTGACGATGGTTGGAATTGTTTTGATTAGCGTAATGAACCCACCAGCAGCTACCGCACCAGCTCCAATTTGACGGATGTAGGCTCTATATATTGCATCTGCATAGCTACCAAAAGAATGAGTAGACGGATTCCAGCTACCCGGACCTCCAGCCGTATTTATATCGACCAAATAACCTAACTTAACTAATTGCAATGCAATCGTATCTGCAGGAACCAACGTTGCTAATAGAGGCGTCATGGCCCACCATGCAAGCACAGAACCCGCTACCAACACTCCGGAAATTTTAAACCCAATGATATACCCAACACCTAAGTACTCAGGAGTGATTTCTCCACGAGTAGCTGCCGAAGGCCAAAACTTGTTTGCCTGACTCGTAACGTAAGCGGGTGTCTCCGCAATGACGTGCAACACTTTTTGCAAGATGGCATAGGTGAATGCAACCCCCATACCAATGAAAGCAGTCTTTGCAAAATCTCCGCCCTTTTCTCCGGCTTGTAATACAGAAGCGCAGGCAGTGCCTTCTGGATAGGGTAATGTACCATGTTCCTTTACGATGAGTGATCTCCTAAGCGGTATCATCATCAACGTACCAAGCATACCGCCAAAAGCAGCTAAAATTAATATCGTTAAATAGTTGAAATAATTTTCCCCCACACTCACACCATCTGCCCCCGGAGATAAAAACAAAAATCCTGGTAGGGTAAACACAACACCCGCAGCAATGGATTCTCCTGCCGAACCGGTAGTCTGTATAATATTATTCTCTAAGATTGTTGTCTTTAAAAATTTACGCCCAAGTGTTATCGCTATAACTGCTATGGGTATCGAGGCTGAAACAGTTAGACCTGCTTTCAACGCAAGGTATACCGTAGAGCAGCCAAACAAAATTCCAAAGAAGACGCCAAAAACTACTGACTTTAAAGTAAACTCAGCGATGTTTTGCTCCGGAGCAATGTAGGGTTTGAAAATTTTAGATTCTTCCATAAGAGATCAATTACTTTTTTTTACAACAAGATTATAAACAATCATTAAAGCTGTAGACGTGAGGCCAATCCCCGAAAGGGTGTACCACATCATCGCTGGATCAGTGTCAAGATAAGAACTTCGAAGCCAATCAGAAAGAATGCCTGCAGTAAACGAACCGATGGCAACCGGTAAAAAAGCGAAGCCCATAAAGGTTCCTACTTGACCTTTTGGCGCCAGAGAACTAACATACTCATAAAACCGGGGTGCCTGTGTCGCTTCGCCTAGTGCAAATAGCATGATCCCAATGATAGTGAATAGTATCGTTCCCCCAGCACCAATCACAATCCAAGATGCGCTGGCAATTGTGAACCCGATGATGATTGCTACCACAGGTTTCCACTTACTGACAAATGCTGTGACGGGTATGGTAATCAGAATAATCGTCCATGCATCGACCGTTTCAAGAAATTCGAAGGCTTCATAGTGCAATACTTTGGTTGCATAAAAGGGTAGCGTGTAAAACACTTGCCAAAACATCATCCAGAATCCGGAGAAAATCAAAAGGAAACTCATGAACTTGATATTGGCAAAAACCAATACCATATCGCTGAAAACTTTTGCAAATGTCTTCTTCTCCCCTACTTCGCCATCAGGTTCTTTAAAGAAAAACCATGCTCCAAAAAACAACAAAAATGAGGTGATGGATGACATGACCAACACAAACTCAATACCTAAATCTTGACGAACATAAAAAGCAATGATAGGTCCAATGGCACCTCCTAAATTGACGAGTGTATAGTAAATCGAAAAACCCAATGCCTGAGCGCCAGGCTTGGAAGTCTTCGCGACTGTGCCCACAATACACGGTTTAATTAACGAACCGCCAACCGCTGTCAGCAGTAAAACTCCTATCACGTAGTTTCTTTTGCCAACGGTTTCTACTATTACTTGGCCATACTCCATCCCTGCCAAGCCGATCAAAAAATAGCCAACGCAGAAAATGGCAAAGCAAACCATCAACGTACGCTTGAACCCGTACTTATCTACAAAAACTCCTGCTACAATGGGTAGCGCATAAAGTACTGCATTGAAAAGTCCTGCCAAAAAACCGGCTTCCTTTTCTAAGCCTACTTTGGTGGCCAAAAAAACTGTTAAGACCGCCTTCGAACCATAGTAAGCAAGACGCTCGAAAAGCTCTAAGGTATTAGCAATCCAAAAAGTAGAAGAAAAACCATTAACGATGGTAGAGGCGCGTTCGCGAAGACTCATTAGACTGGTAAAGGTTAAAACGTAAACAAAGTAGCCTGATTAATTTGAAATAGCAACACAAAAGACAAATGGTCAGTCTGCCAAACTTCAGCTATTAGAAAAGTTCTGCCCACTTTTTTTACAAAAGACAATCAACGAAGTCAGCCCCACAAAGTATAGAGTATTTCATTTAAATTGCAGGCATATTAAACCGACATGCAGGCAATCAAAGAGACAGACTTTCAATTCCCAAATCAAACAGGATTTTATAAAGGCAAAGTTCGCGATGTCTATTTCTTTGGCGAGAAGATGGCAATGGTGGCTACTGACCGTATCTCCGCTTTTGATGTTGTCTTGCCGAAAGGCATCCCCGACAAAGGAAGAATTTTAAACCAAATTGCGGCTTACAATCTCAATGCAACCAAAGACATCGTTCCTAACTGGGTGCTAAGCACACCAGACCCAAACGTAACAGTTGGTTTCAAATGTGAACCCTTTGCCGTTGAAATGGTGATTAGGGGGTATCTAGCAGGGCATGCCTGGAGAGAATACAAACGCGGAAAACGAACTATTTGCGGGGTAGCTATGCCAGAAGGTCTACATGAGAATGACCGACTACCCCAGCCAATTATTACACCAACGACAAAAGCTAAAGTGGGGCATGATGAAGATATTTCGCGTGAAGAAATTTTGAGTCGGGGCATTGTAGCAGAGGAAGACTATAGGATTCTGGAAGATTATACTCACAAACTTTACCAGCGAGGAACAGAGCTCGCTGCTGTACGAGGACTCATACTTGTAGATACCAAGTATGAGTTCGGAAAACAAAACAACAAAATCTACCTCATAGATGAGGTACACACACCTGATTCATCCCGCTATTTTTATAAAGAAGGCTACGAAGCAAGACAAAAATCGGGCGAAGCCCAGAAGCAACTTTCCAAAGAGTTTGTTAGACAATGGTTGATTGAAAATGGGTTTCAAGGCAAGGATGGTCAAAAAGTGCCTGAAATGACAGCTCAAATCGTGTCAAACATTTCCAGCCGCTACCAGGAACTTTATCAACAAATGACCGGTGAAAAATTGGCTCCGATTGATTATTCCAGCATCGAAAAACGAATTGAGCAAAGTATCGTTAAATCGTTAAATTAGCGCCTTCATTATTGTAAAAGCCACATTTAGAATTCTATCTACCACACGAAATGAAATACACGATCGACAAGCAAGAAAAGTACACTTTAGTACGCCTCCATGAAGAAAAACTTGATTCTACTGCCGCCCCTCAACTAAAATCAGAGATGGTTACCCTGCATGCGGAGGGAGTACGGAATATCATTCTTGACTTAAGTGAAGTAAAATACACTGACTCTTCCGGACTAAGCGCGTTGTTAGTAGGCAATCGAATTCTACATGAAGATGGAGGCATTTTTGTGCTGACGTCACTCTCTGACCACACGGCTAAGCTGATAAAAATTTCTCAACTAGATAGCGTTCTTAATATTCTTCCAACGGTGGAGGAAGCCATCGATGCTGTGTTTATGCATGAGATTGAAAAAGATATGAAAGGCGAAGACTAAACTGATTCGTTGATGGTTTCATCCGATGATTTGATAGGGTACATTCAAATGACCGAGGAACTAAACATCGGATTACCCATTGAATAGTTTCAGTTTAACAATATTAGGTGCAAGTGGAGCGGTTCCTATTTACGGAAGGTTTCCATCCTCACAATACCTGGTTATCCAAAATAAACACTTTCTAATCGACTGTGGCGAAGGGTGTCAGCTTCAACTGGCGCGGTATGAAATACCTATCCACAAAATAGAACATATTTTTATAAGCCATCTGCATGGCGATCATTACCTTGGCCTTACCGGGCTACTGTTCTCCATGCACCTTCAAAAGCGCAAAGCAGACTTGCATTTATACAGTCCTCCAGGATTAAATGAAATCATTTTACTTCAATTGAAGTACTCCAATTCGGTTTTGAATTATGCGTTACATTTTCATTCATTCGATCCGAACAAAAAATATCAGCTACTCGAAAACGATGCGTTGACGGTAGAGACAATTCCTCTCTTTCACAAACTTCCCTGTGCAGGTTTTTTATTTAGAGAAAAAACCAAGCAAAGGCGAATTGACAAAGAAAGGCTTGTGAAAGGTATGCTGCTGCAACACATTGTAGCGTTAAAGACGGGAGTCGATGTCTTTGATGATCAGGGTAAACTACTCTACAAAAATGAGGATTTTACCCTGGCCCCCAAACGCTCGCTTTCATATGCTTACTGCTCAGACACCGCTTTTTTTGAACCAATAATTGAACAAATTGACGAAGTTGATCTTTTATATCATGAGGCAACTTTTATGGATGAAGAAGAAGCTAAGGCAAACGAAACCAAGCACAGCACAGCCAGACAAGCTGCGGAAGTTGCAAGACGAAGCCGGGCGAAAAGGCTACTTATTGGCCACTTTTCAGCTCGGTATAAAGATCTCGAGCCTCTACTAGCAGAGGCTAAGTCGGTTTTTGAAAACTCTTCTTTAGCCATTGAAGGTCAAACTTTTACAATAGAAGCATGACAGTTACATTAGAAGAAAAAAAGAATCGCCTCTTCGTTGTTTTAGCTGCTTTGTTTCTAACGAACGCAATCATTGCCGAGCTAATTGGTGTAAAAATATTTTCGGGTGAAGGAGCGCTAGGCCTGGCACCCGCCCACCTTCATTTGCTGGGATTTGAAATGGATTTTAACCTGACGGCCGGTGCAGTTATATGGCCAGTGGTTTTTATCACCTCTGACTTGATCAATGAATATTTTGGCAAGCCAGGCGTAAAACGAATCAGCTATTTGGCCGCATTCTTTATTGCTTATTCTTTTCTTGTCATTTTTCTAACCATGGAATTACCTCCTTCCCAGTGGTGGCTGGATGCAAACAATAAAGACGCTGCGGGCAACTATTTCAATATGGACTTTGCCTTTAACAAAATTCTGGGACAAGGTCAACGGATTATTATTGCCTCCCTGGCGGCATTTCTTATCGGCCAACTTGTTGATGTTTATGTTTTCCAAAAGTTACGCAAACTCACAGGATCAAAAATGCTTTGGTTGCGCGCTACCGGCTCTACGTTGGTCTCACAGTTTATTGACAGCTTTGTTGTGCTTTATCTGGCTTTTGTAGGAATTTTCTCCAACCAACAGATCCTTGCAATTGGTTTCACCAATTACATCTACAAATTTTCGGTAGCCATACTCCTCACTCCTCTCATTTACCTTGGCCACTATGTAATTGACCGTTATCTAGGAAAAGAGAACGCAGCCCGACTATCTGAGGAGTCTTCCAAGCAAAGTGGATCATTTCTTTAGCCGCAATACGTTATCCAAGATGATGGCTGCGGCAATTGAGGCATTAAGTGACTCTGCCTGGCCAATACGCGGAATAGTAATGTGATTGGTGATTAAGCTATGCACCGCACCTGAAATCCCCTGTGATTCATTTCCGATCACTATAAAACCCTCTCCTCCAAAGTTTGTATCATAAATGGACCTGCCAACTAATGAGGCTCCGTAAACTGGCCAATCGGTTCCTACCAAATAGTTCGTCAATTGCGTATAGTAGATGTTCATTCGACAGAACGAGCCCATCGTAGCACTTATCACTTTGGGGTTGTACAAATCGGCCGTTTCTAGTGAAGCAATGATGTGCTTTATTCCATACCAGTCGGCTGTGCGGATAATTGTACCCAAATTGCCAGGATCTCGGATGTCATCTAACACGAGCACAAATTCTTTGTTCAAGACTGGCGGGGATATGGGTTTCAGTTTGGCAATCGCTATGGCTGAGTTATTCGTCTGAAAGCTACTTGCCCCAGACAGCTCTCTTTCTGTTGTTTCGACTACCTCTATCCTATTCCGCCTAAGCAACGCTTCGTTTTCTCGGAGAAAATTTGCCGTGCCCGCAACCCAAATCACCTCAAAATCTGAATTCAACAGTTCAACAATTCCTTTGGCTCCTTCTACCGTAAAACATTGTTCGTCTTTTCGGTATTTCTTTAATTGCAGAGATTTGATGAATTTAACTTTTGCTTTGGAAATCATTGGCTCTTTTGGGTTTAAACAGGTATTACGAGTGCTCTCCGTTGGCGCGCTTCTACTCCTGTTGAACAGCTGCTCGTCTACCAGGTACCTCCAAGAAAATCAAAAGTTGCTATATCGCCAAACAATAGTGGCTCCCAGGCATATCAACAAGGATAATTTACAAGATCTGTATTCTCAGAAATCCGCTCGAAAAGTATTCGGCATTCCGATGAGTCTATTGGGTTGGATGTACCATAAAGGAGAAAACCACTTTAAAGGAGAAAAAAGTTATAGCAAAAAAAGATTTATCGAACGGAAAGAAAAAAAAGAAAAAAAGTTCGATCGGAAAATAGCAAGAGCCAAGAACCTTCGAAAGAAAGACAATCTTGAATTCAGAAAGAAGAAGAAACAAGAATCGCTTGACAATAAAATTGAGAACGGAAATCATTTCATGCAGTGGGGCGATCAAACAGCCGTTTATGATTCAGCAAAGCTCCCGATCACCCTGGCAAAGATGAATAACTATCTTTTTATCAAAGGGTACTTTAACGGAAAAGTGGAAGCATCGGTGAAAGAAAATGGCCGAAAGGTTTCTATCATTTACACGGTTTCACCGGGGAAACCATACTTCATCGACACTCTTTTGCTGCGAATACCCGATCAAAAAGTGCTAACACTTTTGACAAACGATCTGGATGAAAGCAACATCAAAGAAGGCCAGCAATACGATCAGGAGCTGTTAACGAAAGAACGAGAGAGAATTGATAATTTTCTAAAAGATCGCGGCTATTACGATTTCAGTCGCCAGTATATTGATTTCCAGATTGACACAGTATCAAAAGGAAACCATCGTATTATACTTGTCCTCGAAATTAACAACCCACAACAAAGCGATCACCATAGGCAGTTTAAGATTGATTCAATCAATTTTACAACCGATGTTGGAGTAAAATCAATTGTACCCGGATTAAAACGGATCAACGATCCATACGAGAACATCACCTTTAATTATTTCAACTACCAATTCAGCCGAAAAATTCTGGCTTCACGTGTATTTCTAAAAAAAGACAGCCTTTACAGCAGAGCTCAAACCTTCAGAACGCAACGCCAGATGGCTAATTTGGATGTTTTCAAGTTTGTAAATGTAAATTATGATACATCTGGAGGCCGATTCATTGCCAATATTTTTGCAAGCCCGTTGGAACGATATGGCTGGTCTAACGAAGCGGGTGCTACCGTAACCCAGGGCTTTCCCGGCCCCTACATCAGTAGTAATTTGAAATGGCGCAATCTTTTTGGAGGTTTGGAAATCCTTGAACTGAACGGTCGCTATGGGTTTGAAGGCGTTGCATCAGCAACCGAAACGGGAAACTTCTATCAAAGTACAGAAGCGATTGGAGGTGCGTCTATCACATTTCCCCGTTTTTTGTTTCCGCTCAGCAAGGCGGCCGTTTTTAGATACGCCAAATACAACCCAAGAACAAGGCTTTCAGGAAGCTATACTTATACCGATCGGCCAGAATACCAACGATCCATCACCAATGTCTCAGCTTCATTCCTCTGGGACTTTAGTCAAAAACTAAGGGTGACTTTTACGCCCACCAGTTTGAACATTATTAATTCTACATTGGACCAAGCGTTTAGAAAACAGCTGGATAGTTTACAGCGCTTCCAAGGCAACAATCTAATCAACGCATTTAATCCATCTTTTGTCGGAAGTATGATCCTATCAATTACTTGGAACAATGACTATGGCAGTACAAAACGGCATTCGAGTTTAATAAGGGGAACCATTGAAAGTGGAGGCACACTTCTTAACCTTTACACTCCTCAAATCATCATTAACCAAGGACTAGAACCATTTCAATTTATTCGCTTAAGTCTTGATTATCGGAGAAATACACTTATCAGCAAAACCGCTTCATTCTCTTATCGGATCAATACTGGATTTGGACTCCCCTATAGCAACAACCAAATTCTTCCCTATGAGAAAAATTTCTTTAGTGGCGGCAGTAACAGCGTACGTGCCTGGCGCCCCAGGCGTCTGGGCGTTGGATCTGAACCTCCTCCACTATCTGGTAGTCCGGTTGATAATCCGGTTGGTAATCCGGAAAAAGACGGTTACTTCAACTACCAGTTTGAAAAACCCGGAGAAATCTTAATTGAAGGAAGTATGGAATGGCGGCAAAAGCTTTTTGGATTTGTTAACTACGCACTCTTCCTGGATGCTGGCAACGTTTGGGCGAATAGGCCCGGTGCCAGCGAAGCGGCTCAATTTAAAACCAATACCTTTCTAAGTGAATTTGGAGTAGGCACCGGATTCGGCTTGCGCTTCGATTTCACTTTCCTAATTCTTCGACTTGACATAGGAATGAAAGTATGGGATCCTGCACGCCCTTCGAATGATAGGTTCGTGCTGGGCAACACGCGATTCATTGGGCCTTACGGAAAAAATAGCGAACCCGTTATTTACAATATCGGTATCGGCTATCCTTTCTAATTTGGAATTCTAATACGACAATAATTTTCCGAGCTCGTTTTTGACTTTCTCAGCACTAGGCAACATCATTCGTTCCAATTCTACATTAAGTGGAATGGCAGGAAGGCTGACCGCCCCAAACGTCCAAACGGGTGCATCCAGGAAATGAAACAGCTCTTTTGAGATTCTTCCAGCCAACGACTCCGCAAAAGAATTTAGCAACGGTTCTTCTGTTAGCACAAACGCACGGCCATGACTTTTTACACTTTCGATAATCATATCCCAATCAACGGGATTTAGGGTTCGCAAATCAATAATTTCAATCTGACCTTTGAATGATTGGGAAGCTTCTTTCGCCCAGTACACGCCCATCCCGTAGGTGATCACCACTGCGCTCTCACCTGCCTTTATTTTTTCTTCGTTTGCTAGCTGGACCTGACGTGCTTTGCCTAACGGGATGACATAGTCCTCATCGGGCTCGATGGTTTTTGCATCTAGCGTGCCGGGAACTTTGCTCCAATACAAACCCTTGTGTTCTAACATCACAACCGGATTGGGATCATTGAAAGATGCTTTCATCAAACCTTTCATATCAGCCGCATTGGAAGGGTATACTACTTTTATTCCGCGAATTGTTAGCAATGTTGATTCAATGCTGCCAGAATGATAAGGACCTCCCCCACCGTAAGCTCCGATGGGAACTCTGATCAGCGATTGAATGGGAAACTTTCCTTTAGAGAGATAACAACTTTTTGAAAGCTCTTCCACCAATTGATTCATAGCCGGCCAGATGTAATCGGCAAACTGGATCTCAACAATAGGTTTCACCCCAACCGCAGACATGCCGGCTGTCGATCCAACGATATACGCCTCCTGAATGGGCGTATTAAAGACGCGATCTTCACCGTACTTCTGAGCCAACGTAGCGGCTTCTCTAAATACACCGCCCAATCGCGCACCAACATCCTGGCCATAAAAAATTGCTTCGGGATGATATCTCAAAATTTCGTCTACTGCATGAAGGGCTGCATCCACCATCGTCACCTTTTCACCACTTTTTGGAGATCTAGTTCCCTTCTCTTCCAGAATTTCTGTGAGCGCAAATTCATGCGAGTCAAAATCCGTTGGATCAGGATCAGGCATTAACAAAGCCTGCTCATAGTCTTCTTGTACTTTTTTTCTCGAACGATCTTGAATTTTCTTGAGCGATGCCGAAGATTGACCATTCGCTAAGAGATAGGCTTCCAATTTAACAATCGGATCGTCTTTTTCTTGTTCCAACAAATTTTCTCCGCGATACCACTCTTTCCTCACGCCTGAAGTATGATGCCCTAGCAGTGGGCATTTCGCATGAACCAATATTGGCCTTCGCTCTTTTCTTACAAAATCGAATGCTCTCATTAGGCTATTGTAACTTTCTATAAAGTCAGAACCATCCACTCGCATCCGTTCAAGTCCTTTGAAACCAGCTGCATACTCGTAGGCATCCATCGTACGCATTTCCCTACCGGTAGCGGATATTCCCCAATCATTGTCTTGCACCAAATAGATAATTGGCAACTTTTTCAACACCGCCATTTGGAAGGCTTCTGCCACTTCGCCTTCTGTTACTGAGCCATCACCCAGTGAACAAAGGACTATGCTTTCTTTTTCGACCAACAATCCTTGAGAATGTAAATAAGCCAGGCCATGTGCCATTCCTGTGGCAGGGATCGCCTGCATACCTGTGGCTGAGCTCTGATGTGGAATAGTAGGAAAGCCTTTTCTCTTCAATGAAGGATGGCCGTAATAAGTTCTGCCGCCTGAAAAGGGGTCATCTTTTTTGGCCAGCAGTTGTAGCATTAGTTCCAGAGGCGAGAGCCCGATGGCCAATAGCATAGATTCATCACGATAGTATGGCGAGGCGAAATCATTTGCCGTTAATAGAAACCCCGCAGCGAGTTGTATCGCTTCATGGCCTCGAGAGGTACTATGTACGTAGCGACTACATATATCTCGATTGACATCATATAGTTGCGCCATAGAACGAGCTATGCACATGAGCTCATAAGCTCTCAATGCGACAGCATTGACTATCAGTGTCTTCTGTTTGACCTCCTCCATTTGAGTGACTCACTATTTTCGACAAATATACATTTAGCTGGAAGTCTATTCCAAAACAACAAATGAATCAAAGAAGATGCTAATTTTGTGTCCGAATGAATTTGTTTGATACCATCAGTAGTATTGGTCTAGCTTCTGGAAATAGTATCGCTAACCGATACATAAAAATTACCAACCGGGTAAGTCTTTTGATTTCAGTTTTCGTACTGGTAGCAGCTGGTGGTGCTGTCTTGTATTTTGGTTTTACACCAACCGTACTTTTAACATTATCATTTGTCTTTGTCCCACTGTTTTCCTTAGCCTTAAATCATTTCGGTTTTACTGACATTAGCAGATTTTTTCTTTCTATTAGTATTTGCCTGGCCGCTTTGGTTCTCTCTCTTTTTGATAAAACGCATTTTGTCATTATCGAAGAAACACAGTTTTATGAATTCCGAGTTTTTATGCTGGGAGCCAGCATTCTGCCATTTATCCTTTTTAGTTTATCAGAGACGAAGTTGTGGGTGCTGTCCTTATTAACTAACCTTTTGCTTTTACTTCTTTATGATTCTATCCACAACTTTTTTAGCCTTGGCTACTTTCAGTTGGGTCTTAAAAATCCTGAGTACCCTTTTCAGAATTTTGTGTTCGCTTCGAGCTTTGCGATACTGGCTGGATGTACATATTTCTTGAAAAGGAGTTTCGAAAAATATGAAGTAAAGAGTCATCTTTTAATAGATGAGTTATCTGCCAAACAGAAACAATTAGAATTTAGCAATCAAGAAATTGAAAGGCAACGAAAAACACTTGCGGAGGAAAATTCAGTATTGAACAAGGAGCTTATTGAAAAAAATAGCCAGCTGGTTCAAACCAACGAGGCGCTTATACAGCATAATCATGATTTACAGCAGTTTTCCTATACTGTTTCACACAACCTTAGAGGGCCAGTAGCCAGTTTACTTGGTCTGTTGAGTCTTACCAATCAGTCGATCCTGGACGAAGAAACAAATGAACTTTTTCATCACATCAAAAAATCTGCATCTTCGCTAGATACGATTATTAAAGACCTCGGGAGTATCATTGATATCAGAAATTCAGTGTTCCAAGTTAAACAACATGTTACTTTTCAAGACGAGGTAAATCATATTATAAACCTGCTTCAAAACGAGATTAAAGAACATGAAGTCACTATCATTTCTGACTTCACGGCTGTTACCGACATCTATTCTATGAAACCGATGGTCAATAGTATTTTATACAATCTCATTAGTAACTCAATCAAATATCGCTCACGAGATCGCAATGCCGTGATAAAAGTTTCTTCAGTAAAAGAAGGTTCTTCGGTAAAGATATCTGTTACTGATAACGGACTAGGTCTAGATATTGACAAATTCAAAGAAAAACTCTTCGGCTTGTATAAAAGATTTCATTCCCATGTAGATGGAAAAGGCCTTGGTCTTTTTCTGGTAAAACTTCAAACTGAGTCGTTAGGTGGCAAGGTGCATATTGAAAGTGTTCTTGGATCAGGAACCACCATTGATATCTTTATTCCCAACATCACCAACCCAGACCACCAAATTATAATGGATAAAGAATGGGGGCGATTATTTTACGATGCCCTTGAAGACACCACGATAGTAGTTTGGAAAAGAGCTTTGACCGTTGCTGAGTTTTTGGAGTTCTACCAACAGTGTGTTGACTTTGCCAATTCCCAATTATGCGCTAATTGGATTGTTGAAATCAAGCGCGGTACGAAAGTCGAAGAAAACAATATCGAATTCCAACAAGCAAGGTTGAAATTTGCAAATGAACTAAAGCGAACAAGCTTAAAAAGGCTGGGTTATGTTATCTCAGAAGCTAATGAACCACCCGATTTTGAGGAATATAAAAAGCATATGATTGCATTCTACCAGGGAAAAATCAGCTTTTTTAGAACTATTCAAGATGCGCAAATTTGGATAGCCTCGGAGTTAAAAAAGGAAAAAGAAGTACGAGTACAATCTTAGACCTACCAAGATTCGCATAGTTGATAGGCCGCCCTCAGTTTTCTAATCAATCGTTCTGACTCCGAAAAACCCAGGGTCTGTTGCGCAGCTATAGGCGTCTTCTGGTCTTTGATGAGTTTCATAGATAATTCCATTTTGTACACTAAACTTGACACTTTTGAAACGATAGAATCCTTTTGTAACGATTGGATGGATGATGGTAGTGATCTTACTTTTTACAATTATCTGAGCCCTTTTATGAATCGAGTGATATCCGAGTCCAGATCAGTGCTGTTTTTTAGAAGATTAATGAAAGCACTCCCGACAATGCCGCCTGACGAATACTTGCTCACCGCTGCAAACGTTTCATGATTAGAAACCCCAAATCCAATTAGAAAAGGGTTTTCTAACTTCATGTCTTGCAATCTTTTGAAATACGATTCTTGCTCGGTAGAAAATCCTTGCTGCGCACCCGTAGTACTAGACGAAGAAACCGCGTAAATAAATCCGTTAGAAGCTGCGTCAATTTTTCGAATCCGTTTTTCTGAAGTAGTCGGAGAGATCAAAAAGGTATTGGTCAATTCGTTTTCATCAACAATTTTTTTATACATCAACAGGTATTCGTCTACGGGTAGGTCTGGGAGAATTAGACCATCTACACCCACTCTTGCTGCTTCCTTTACAAATTTTTCAAACCCAAATTGTAAGACCGGATTCAGATAGCCCATCAAAATAATGGGAAGGCTTACACATTTTCGAATCCCTCTAACTTGTTCTAGTAACAGATGCAGGTTCATTCCATTATCTAGAGCAATCTTATTACTTTCCTGAATAGTAGGCCCATCCGCAATCGGGTCAGAAAACGGAATACCAATTTCAATGATATCTACACCTGCTTTTTCGAGATGTTGAGCGATTGGAATAGTAGCTGTGAGCGTTGGAAAACCTGCTGTATAATAAACTGAAAGCAAGCTTTTCCTTTTTGATTTGAATAGTTCTTTAATTCGATTCATCGGCTGTCAATATTTTCCCCATTTGATATACGTCTCCAAATCTTTATCTCCCCTGCCGCTTAAATTAATCACCACCACATCATCTGGGGCAAAGTCCATCTTACTCAGCACGGCAATAGCGTGTGCCGTTTCAATTGCAGGAATAATTCCCTCTGTTCGGCTTAATTCAATTCCCGCATTCATAGCTTCGTCATCTGTAACGTTCAAAAATTGAACACGCCCAGTTTCAAAAAGATGTGCGTGCATCGGACCAATGCCGGGATAATCTAATCCTGCAGAAATAGAATATGGTTCGACCACCTGGCCATCAGCTGTCTGCATCAATAGCGATTTACTTCCATGCAATATTCCTACTTTACCCAGCACGGTTGTAGCGGCAGACTTTCCTGTATCGACTCCTTTTCCACCTGCTTCCACTCCTATCAATTGAACATGCTCATCATTTAAAAAATGATAAAATGCCCCTGCTGCGTTGCTGCCACCACCTACACAAGCAATCACATAATCAGGAAATGGATTACCGATTTCTTCATTCAGCTGATTTCGAATCTCTTCGCTAATGACGGATTGGAACCGGGCAACCATATCAGGATAGGGATGTGGCCCAACTACCGAACCAATAATGTAGTGTGTATCGGTCGGATGATTGATCCAATGGCGCATAGCTTGGTTAGTGGCATCTTTTAACGTCATACTTCCGCTCAAGGCAGGCACGACCTTAGTCCCCAAAATACGCATGCGTTCGACATTAGGCTTTTGTCGCTCCATGTCATGCTTGCCCATATACACAATACACTCCATTCCCATTAAGGCGCAAACAGTAGCGGTTGCAACACCGTGTTGTCCAGCTCCGGTCTCGGCAATTATCTTGCGCTTGCCTAACCGTTGTGCCAGCAGAATCTGTCCAATCGTGTTGTTGATTTTATGCGCACCAGTGTGACACAAGTCTTCCCGCTTTAGATAGATCTTAGCTTTATATCGCTCAGACATACGCTTTGCGAAATACAATGGTGTCGGTCTACCAACGAAATCTTTAAGCAGCTGATCAAACTCAGCTATAAAGCCATCCTCTTGAATGATCTTCAGATAGTTGAGTCGGAGCTCTTCAATATTTGGATACAACATTTCAGGGATATAGGCTCCACCAAACTGTCCATAGTATCCTTTCTCGTCAACTGCGTAGGTCATAAAAAGAATTTAGAATTTAGAATTTAGAATTTAGAATTTAGAATTTAGAATTTAGAATTTCCAGAATGGATTCAATTTTTACGATGCTCTTTAACCCAGGCGAATCTTCCACTCCGCTATTGACATCAATGGCGTGTAGATTCATTGTAGAAAGATTTCTTATTCCAGAAATATTTTCTTGGGTCAAACCACCACCCAAGAAAAAGGGAACTCGTTGATGAAAGTTAACTAATAAATTCCAATCGAAAGGAATGGCATTGCCACCGTAAAATTTGCCTTTCGTGTCGAACAGAAAATAATCTGCTGCCCCTTCATAGAGCATTGTTGTATCGAAATCAAAAGTTGTGTCAATGGAAAATACTTTGATTACCCCAACACCGAACCTTTTTAGCGTTTGACAATCTTCAACAGGTTCGCTTCCATGCAGTTGTACAAAATCCAATTTCAAATCGGTGGCAATCCTCTTGATGACTTCCACTTCCTCATTGACAAACACACCTACTTTTTTTACTGATTTTGGCAACTCCGTAGGCATGTTAAATCCGACACCAACGCAACGAGGTGATGGCTCATAGAAAATAAAGCCCATGTAATCCGGATTCAACGAAGCCACTTCCGTGATGTTATCACGGTTGCCACAAACTTTAAGTGCTATAGAACGACCCTCTGCCATTTATTTGGTCAGTTGGTTTAACTCTTCAATGAAATCTTTCGCTGCTTGCTCCGGTCGACTATGCTTCATAAAAGTCTCTCCCATCAAAAAACCTTCGTACCCATGCTTTCTTAGTTCCACAATAGCTGCGGGTGAATCAATGCCACTTTCAGAAATCAATACTTTTTCTTTCGGCATGAATGGGGCTAATTTTTTTGAAATTTCGAGTGAAACAACAAAGGTTTTCAAATCACGATTGTTAACACCAACCAAATCAACTTCCGCTTCGTGATTGGATGTTAACTCTTCTGCCGTATGTACTTCCATCAAAATCTCCAGCCCCAATGATTTCGCAAATAGCGCCAGCTCATTTAATCGTTTAACAGGCAGAGCAGCAGCAATTAACAATATAGCATCTGCACCAATCGATTTTGCTTCCACTATCTGGTATTCATCCACTATAAAATCCTTCCGCAGAATCGGACAAAAATTGAATTTCCTCGCCATCGTCAAGTCGTCACTACTGCCTCCAAAAAATTCTTTATCTGTAAGGATCGATAGCGCGGATGCGCCTGCCTGCATGTACCCAATGGAGGTTCGCTCGATAGAAACGTTCGAATTAATCGTTCCCTTCGAGGGTGATTTCCGTTTGATCTCTGCAATGATGCCAGATTTGTCTTTTCGTTGAACGTACTTCTTCAGGGAAACTGTGGGGGAAGAAAAGAAAATACTCTGTTCTAAAAGCTTCACTGGATAAAGACTCTTGCGCTCGGCTACTTCTTTGTGTTTATGTGCAATAATTTTATCCAGGATATTCATATTCATTTGTGTTAAAGCAGAGAAACCTTTGATCAATCTCCTGCTTAACTCCCTAACAACTTTTTAAAACAACCCAATGCAGCTCTTGATTCTAATGCTTGCCTGGCTTTTGCCAAAGCCGAAGCCAATCCTTCCTTTTGATGCCCACAAAATAGTGCCATCCCCGCATTTGCAATCACAGCCGAATTTTGTGCTTCTGTACCATTGCCTTCCAGAATAGCCATAAATATTTTAGCAGATGCTTCCACCGTATCTCCTCCTTTCAATTCATCAGATCGCAAATGCGGCAAATTCAAATCTTGTGGTTCCGCCAATACTTCTCCCTCATTGTAAAAATATTTAAATGCCCCTGTAAGCGAAACCTCATCATACCCATCCAGTGAATGAAGAATCACAAAGTCTTTGTCTGTCTGCTGGTAAAGATATCCATATTGCCTTGCCAGTTCCAGACTGAACACACCCACCAATTGTCTTTTTGGGAATGCCGGGTTTACCATTGGCCCCAGCATGTTAAAAAATGTCTTTACGCCCAACTCTCTGCGAATGGGCGCTACATTTTTCATAGCAGGATGAAACAGAGGCGCATGCATAAAGCAGATATTGGCCCGATCTAAGCTGCGTTTGAGTTCATCAATATTTTTGGTGAATTTACAACCAAAGTGTTCCAGCACATTAGACGAACCCGATACGGAACTAACGCCATAATTGCCATGCTTGGCAACAGGCTGGCCGGCTGCTGCAACAACAAAGGAACTTAGCGTGGATATGTTAAAGGTGTTCTTGCTATCGCCACCTGTGCCGCACACATCCATCACCGGTAAATCAAGTCTCACAGGAATACAGAGTTCTAACATCGCATCTCGAAAACCCTGAAGCTCATCAATCGTGATGCTTCGCATCATATAGACGGTCATAAAGGCTGAAGTCTGACTTGCATTAAATTTACCGGAAGCAAGATCAACCAAAACCTGCTTGGCGGTTTCCTTACTCAACGAACGATGTTCAATCAATTCATTCAAAATCTCTTTCATACTTACAACGTCAACCAGTTTTTAATCATCAACTGTCCATGTTCCGTCAGGATTGACTCCGGATGGAATTGAACACCGCGCACATCAAATTTTTTGTGCGCAATTGCCATCACCAACCCATCTTTATTCGTGGCGGTAACCGTAAGCTCGTTTGGAATACGATTGGCCTTCACTGCCCATGAGTGATAATGACAGGCCTGAAAAGAAGTCGGGATTCCGTGAAAAAGTTTATCCGATGGATCCACGAGTTCAATTGCAGATGTCACGCCATGCAAAACAGTTGGAATATTAAACAGCTCTCCACCAAAAACCTCGGCAATACCCTGATGCCCCAGGCACACCCCTAAGATACTCTTCGAGGGGGCATAGGTCTTGATCACTTCCTTCATAATCCCCGCCTCATCTGGAATACCCGGCCCGGGCGACAAAAGTATTTTGTCGTATTTTTTTACCTCACCCACCGATATCTTATCATTTCTAAAAATATCCATTGGAAATGCTAATTCACGAATGATATGCACCAGGTTGTATGTAAATGAATCGTAATTATCTAAAACAAGTATCTTCATAGCTAAATTTGTTCGGCCATCTTTATCGCTTTTCGCAGCGCCTCCACTTTATTGTTTACTTCTTGCAATTCACTTTCAGGCTTCGACTTGGCCACCGCTCCCGCGCCCGCTTGAAAAATCAATTTATTCTCTTTACTCAAAAACGTGCGGATCATAATGGCCATGTTCACGTCTCCCGTAAAGCCGATAAATCCGATGGCTCCTCCGTAAAAGCTGCGATTGACATTTTCATATTGATCGATCAGCTTCATCGCCATCGGTTTGGGTGCACCCGACAACGTACCAGCAGGGAACGTATCAGTAGCCAGTTGAATGGACGATACATCTGAATGAAGTTTGCCAGACACCTTGGAAACCAGGTGAATGACATGGGAATAATACTGTATTTCTTTGAAGACCTCCACCGTCACCCCGTTTGCGCTCCGGCTTAGATCGTTGCGCGCCAAATCCACCAACATCACATGCTCTGCATTTTCTTTTTCATCTTTCGATAGCCTCTCAGCGAGTAGGGCATCTTCGTGGTCATTGCCGGATCGCTTAAATGTTCCTGCAATGGGATATATACTGGCTTCGTTATTTTTTATTTGAATCTGCGCTTCAGGTGACGAACCAAATAGCTTAACGCTTCCATAGTCGAAGTAAAAAAGATACGGAGATGGGTTGATGGACCGCAAGGCGCGATAAACGTTGAATTCATCCCCCACAAACTGTTGCTCAAATCGCCTCGAAAAAACGATTTGAAAAACATCGCCTCGCTGGCAATGGTGAATGCCCGATTGCACCATTGACAAATAGTCCTTGTCTGTAAGATTGGAGACCTCGCCATCCCGAGACCGGAAGCTGAACGTAGCAAAACGGTTGCTGTAGATTATTTTCTCTAGCCTTTCCAATCCCAATTTCTGGTGCGGGTCACCTTCCACACTATTTTCAAATAATATCAATTCATTGCTGAAATGATCGATAACGATCACGTAGCGGTATACTTTGTATAGAAGATCGGGCAGCAAATCCTCTTTCTTTCGAATTTCTATATCTTCAAAGAACCGTACGGTATCATAGGTCATGTAGCCGAATAATCCTGCGTAGGGATACTTTGAAATAGCAGAGCCGACCTCAAACGAATCTCGAAAGTTTTCCAGGCTTTGTACAACCAATTTATCAGAGGTGATCGGTAGGCTTGATTTCCTCCCATCCGGAAAAACAGTGTCAACGGTGGTGCCTTTAAGTTGAATAGATGCGATGGGATCACAACAAATAAAAGACAAACTGTTTTCATGGCCATGATAATCTGAACTCTCCAATAAAATACTGCCAGCAAAGATGTCTCTCACTTTCAGATAGATGTTAACTGGCGTGAGTGTATCGGCTAGCATTTTCTTGGATTGGGTAGTTACTTTGTATCGCATACACTGCCGTTATTCATGTTTATCCGTTTCCTTACCAAATAAAAAGCCCGCCCCGATGGATCGGGGCGGGCTTTTACAAGAATTATCTTAAAACTAAAACGCAGCCATGCACCGATCGAAATTCGATTTGTGCCACCACCACATCATAGTATTTACATTTTTCATTTATTCTGCCGCCTCTTTCTTTTTAACAACTCGTTTTACTTTTGGCTTTGCATCTGTTTCCGCGATCACTGCCTTCTTGACACTGGAAACACGCTTCAATCGGGCTTTAATCTTTTTCTTTGATCTACTTACCCCAAAAGAACCAATTGTTCTTTTTCCTTTAGCCGATTTTTTATCTCCTCTTCCCATTAGTAATTTGTTGATTATGCCGCAAGTATAACCACTCTTTGTTAAATAAAAAAAGGCACTGAACAATTTATTGAGTTATGAGTTAATTTTATACCAAACAACAAACAAATGGCAAACGTCAGTATAGCAGTCATTGATACATTAAGAGCAACAGCCTCTAAAATTGAATCCGACACAAGATACCAATGGGGCCATATGGGATTGTGCAACTGTGGATTCCTGGCACAGGAAATTACAAAACTGTCCAAATCAGAAATTCATACTCGTGCCATGCAACGGCATGGTGACTGGACAGAGCAACTCAACGACTACTGCCCTACCAGTGGCCTGCCAATGGATCAATTAATTGACGAGTTAATCGCTTTTGGCTTCACAGGCGATGACTTGCGTCACCTTGAAAAACTTTCTGACGGACAAATCCTGAGGTCACTGCCAATCCATGAAAGAAACCTTCATTATAATATCAAAAAGGATGTCGTCAAGTATCTTAGAACTTGGGCCAACCTTGTAGAAGATCAGCTACTTGGGCAAATCACGCTTTTGCTAAATGAGGAAAGACCAGAATTAGTTGAGGCATAGACTCACATTGGCAATTTGAATAAGACACAGTCTTTCGGTTGATTGCCTTGGTTAACAAAGCGATACCATTTTACCAAATGCGCCTCCTCTGTTAATCCACATTTATACAGCACTTTTGCGGAAGCAATGTTCTCGGCATCCACAAATGTTCCAATACGATAAACATCTGGGTTTGCCCTAAGAACCTCCAAAAGTTTCCGGCAAGTCTCCGTTGCATAACCCTTACCCCAATGAAGCGGCCCAAACACATAGCCGAAATGCGCTTTCCCACTGTCGTTGACAACACCAATACTTCCTACCAACCGACCGGACTCTTTGACACGGATCGAGTACGAAAAATCTGTGCCCGCTTGCCAGGCCGCTCGAGCATATTGCAAAAATTGTCGTGTGTCTGCTATCACCTCATGGGTTGCCCAAGACAAGTATCGTGTTGCTTCAGGCTTACTGGCGTAGGTATAAAAAATCTCAGACGCATCTTCGTACCTTAGCCGCTGTATCAGTAACCGGGGTGTTTCAAATAGGTCGGGCATTTTCATCAGATGGCGAAAAACAGCAATATCGTTCACCAATACTTCAAAAAAGAACAGAACGGGACAAAAATAATTGTACGCGTTAACCCCATTCACTGGACTGGCGCTGAATTGACTATTACAGAAGCCGTGGCAGAAATGCGCGAACTCGAACTGGATAGCCAAGTAATCGATGACCTTAAAGTAGATGGCTTTGAAGAAGTAAATGCAATAGAGTTTAATCTTTATTTGGCTGGGTTATTATGAAACTGCTATCTTTGCAGCGGCAAACTGGCACGACCAGCTCCTGCTGAACTCCCCCAGGATCGGAAGGTAGCAAGGGTAGGCGGTTGTAGCGGTGCGATGTTCAGTTTGCCACTTTTTTTCTCCCACCCTATCTTGAAGATTCTTCAGGGTTAAAATCTTAGAAATCTCTATTGAATTTCCGGAAGGAAAACCTCCGATAGATCTATAAAAATACCTGCCAGAACAGTTGACCTTACCTTGTCAGTGCAAATGTACGGCTGCAAAATTCCGTCATATTTACCCTCTTTGTTAAGTGTGTAAACTAAAACTGTTTGCTCTTGTGGATGTATCACCCAATATTCTTTTACACCCGCTTCTTCATAAATTGAAAACTTCTCCCGCAGATCTTTTGAGGTCGTGTTGGGAGAAAGTACCTCAATAATCCAATCAGGAGCTCCGATGCAACCTCGTTCATCAATTTTCGCTGGATCGCACACCACACAAACATCTGGCTGAACCACCGTAGTAATATCTTTATCACCTTTCATTTTTGGCGATATGGGCAAACGAACATCAAAGGGAGCCGTGAATACTTGACAACGATCACCGCGCAGACTGCTCCACAACAAACCAAATAAATTACCCACTACTTTTTGATGTTTACTGGTAGGTGCTGGCGACATCTTATAAATCTTGCCTCTTATAAGCTCCGCCATCTCGCCCCATTGCCAGCCAAAGTAGTCAGCATAAGTATAGCTCCCGCTGAGGTCTGGCTCGTTTATCTTCATCTAGTCAAAGATAAAAATTAAGGCCGAATTTAGCATCAATAGCCAATCAATCTTTGATGGCTTTTAGTTAGTTTTGCTACACAAACCACTATCAAATACATCACATGAAATTCTTCATTGACACTGCCAATCTAAACGAAATAAAAGAAGCTTACGATCTAGGCGTCCTGGATGGAGTAACTACCAATCCATCATTGATGGCTAAAGAGGGCATTGCCGGAAAGGAAAAAGTGATGGCACACTACAAAGCCATTTGTAACATTGTTGACAATAATGTGAGTGCGGAAGTGATCGCAACTGATTTTGAGGGTATTATTCGAGAGGGAATGGAGTTGGCAAAAATTGACGATAAGATTGTGGTGAAAGTGCCCATGATAAAAGATGGCGTGAAAGCAATTAAGAAGTTCAGCAGCGAGGGAATCCGCACCAATTGCACCCTGGTATTCTCGGCAGGCCAGGCGTTGTTAACGGCCAAAGCAGGAGCAAGTTATGTTTCCCCATTCATCGGCCGCCTAGATGATATCTCACAATACGGCTTAGAGTTGATTGCGCAGATCAGATTAATCTATGATAACTACGGCTACCAAACCGAGATACTTGCAGCAAGTATTCGTCACACAATCCATCTAATCAAATGTGCGGAAATTGGCGCGGATGTAGCTACTTGCCCACTGAACGTAATCATGGCTTTACTAAAGCATCCTTTGACTGATAGTGGCTTAGAGAAATTCTTAGCAGATCACAAAAAAGCAAATGGCTAATCTTAAATTTTGAACATTGAATTAGCTACATGTTTTCCACAGACCCCGTCCTTCGCGTAAAAGAAGCTACCATCTTTCAGGAGCAAAACCCTGTGCTTAGCAACATCAGTTTTGAAATGGAAAAGGGCGAATTCGTTTTTATCATTGGGCGAACTGGCTCAGGTAAATCATCTCTTTTAAAAACTTTTTATGCTGACCTTCCCCTTCGTCTGGGAGATATCAGCGTGGCTGGCTTTAGCATCCGGGAAATCAAAAATCACCAGATCCCTTTGTTGCGCAGAAAAGTAGGTATCATCTTTCAGGATTTTCAGTTATTGCCAGATAGAACCGTTGCTGAAAATCTTCTTTTTGTAATGCGTGCGACAGGTTGGAAAGAAAACGCAAAAATGAAAAATCGGCTGGCTGATGTACTCATGCAAGTCGGCCTCGGTGCAGTAGAGAAAAAATTACCTCATCAACTTTCAGGAGGAGAACAACAAAGGGTCGTGATAGCGCGGGCGTTGATCAACGAACCTGTAATGTTGATAGCCGATGAACCTACAGGTAATTTGGATCCAGAGGTCTCACACGGTATCCTCAAAATATTTCAACAAATTAACAAAAGCGGTACGGCTGTTTTAATGGCTACACATAGCTATGGCCTTATCAAAAAATTTCCAGCTCGTGTGCTCAAGTGTGAAGAAGGCAGAATCTTAGACTCGAGTATTGAGCAATTTGAATTGAGTCCAGAAATGTTTTGATTCCACTAAAATACTAAGAGCGAACCGGCACTTTTTTCTCGGGTTGCTTATCCAGTTTATTCAATTGCTGATTCAACAAATCTATTCGAACGAGTAGGTTTAAAACAAGTGCGTCTTTTACGTCTGTTGATGGCCTTTTATCCATCTCTAGCTTTAAAACCTGATACATGGCCTCCAATTTTTGAAGGTTTTGCGTTACCTCGTCTTCTGTTAACCCTGTATCGGATTGAAATTGAGTCACCAATAGTTTTTTTTCTGTGATCTGACTGCTATAGTAAGATTCTAGATCGATAAACTCTCCCTTTAACTTTGCGCGATCACCCCTATCAGTTGGGAGATCACGGCTTGAAAAAACGGTAAACAAGGATACCCCTAAAAGAATGATAGCAGCGGCACGCCACAAGATCACTGAGTTCCATAGGGAAACAGATTTTGAAGGCAGCTGGCCTTCAATTCCTTCCCATGTTCCCCGAGGAGGCACTTGCGAATCAAAGTCGTCTCGGTGCTGACTAACAAAATCTTTTAGTGCATCTTTCATATCATGCTAAGTTCAAGTAATTCCTTCAATTTTTTTTTGAACGATTAAACTGGGATTTGGACGTGGACTCGCTGATTCCCATTATTTCAGCAATCTCTCCGTGGTCATAACCCTCCAATAAATAGAGCGACAGAACGGTTCTGTATCCGTCTGGCAAAGCGTGGATAGCGGTCTTAACCTTGTCAACAGTGAATGGAAAACCTTCAAAAAGATCCTGAGGTTCTTCTTCCTTTACATCAAAATCTTCGTGATCCGGAAATCGCTCAAACCGTTTTTTCGTAGCATGTGTAATCGCTTTATTGATCACGATTCGTTTTAACCAGGCACCAAAAGCTGAATCACCTCGGTAACTATCGAGGTTGTTAAACGCGCTAATAAAGGCTTCTTGTAGAACATCCTGGGCTTCGTCTTCATTATTGACAATTCGATAGCCCACATTGTACATGCTTCTGCTATACAACTTATACAGTTGATAATAGGATTTCCTGTCGCCTTTCCGGCAACGATCGATTAGCTCCTGATGGATGTGTGGTATCGATAGTTCCAACGAATAACCTTTACTTGGTCAAAAGACCAAGTAAAGATAACAAGGTTGCATACTACTTGATCTTCGCCAGGTTTTCTTTTGCCAACGCAAAGTCCGGGGCAATTACAAGCGCTTCCTGAAAGTACTTTTTCGCATTTATTTTGTCTCCTTGATCGAGTGCAAGCATGCCCTTCAAATTGACGACCGCCACTTTTACCGGAAACTCCTTGGCTTTTCCTTTCGAATCATTATAAGAAGCTTTTACGCCATCAAGGTCTTTCCTGGCAAGCAAAATTTCCGCAGAGTTCGCACTCTCTTTAAACCGTTTCATTTGATACTGAAGAAACGCCATTTTATAAAGCGCGGTAATGTTGTCAGTCAACAAGTAGAGGCTCTCATAGCTTTGAATAGACTTATCAAGAACACCCAACGCCTCGTATCCTCCGGCTGCCACTTCCAGCGCACCGGTATTCTTTGGATTCCTTTTTAATAACTCACTCGCAACCAATACAGCAGAGGCTGATTTCTGGTTTTGAAAGTAATAAACAGCCAAATCAAAAATGATTGAATCATTGCCCGGGTTTTCAATGATAAGGTCGTACAAAGCGTCTTTGGCAACTTCGTAGTCATTCCACTGAAGTGCAGCCGCATATTTGCGAGCAAAATGCTGAGTTAACGGGTTGATTCTGGGAAGTGTGTCATTCTTCACAGGTTCTACCTTTGGTGCCGGAGCTGTTATTACTGCCGCTGGTTCCGGATCCATCTTTCGCTGCTCCTCTCCTTTCTTCTTTCTTTGGGCAAAAGAAGCAGATGCGATTCCTACCAATACGATCAAGAAGTAAATTCGAATTTTCATAAACAAGTTTTATTTTTTCAGGGTGTATTTATTTTCAAGTGAATGCCTTTTTCAGAAGCGATTTTAAGCATCAGTGCGTATGCTTCTTGCCGATCATTTTTAATTTGCCCGTCTAAGATGGCCTCTTTTATCTGATCTTTAATGTCTCCAATTATCCTGCCGGGCTCAATGTCAAAAATAGTCATGATTTCATCGCCATCAATAGGTGGCTGAAAATTTCTCACCTGATCTTTTTCTTCTACCTCAATCATCTTCTGCTGAACTTTCTCAAAGTTCTTGAGGTACTTTGCCACTTTCTCGCTATTCTTTGAGGTAATATCGGCACGACACAGAATCATCAACGCATCTGCATCGTTTCCGGCTTCAAAAAGTAATCTGCGAATGGCGGAATCTGTAACCTCCTTTACCAAGGCAATTGGTCTTAGGTGAAGTCGGACTAACTTCTGAACAAAATCCATCTTTTCATTCATGGGCAACTTCATGCGCCTGAAAATGCCCGGTACCATGCGCGCGCCTTTGTCTTCGTGCCCGTGAAAAGTCCAGCCCACTTCTTTATCAAATCGCTTGGTTACCGGCTTCGCAATGTCATGCAAAATGGCTGCCCATCGAAGCCATAGATCGGGTGATACTTTTGAAACATTGTCCAACACCTGAAGGGTATGGTAAAAATTGTCTTTGTGGGCTTTATTGTCCTGATACTCCACACCGTGGAGTGCCACCATTTCCGGAAAAATGAGTTTAAGAATTCCCGACTGAAAAAGGAGCTTAAATCCATAGGAAGGAACAGGAGACAGGATGATCTTATTGAGTTCATCTGAAATGCGCTCCATGGAAACAATTTTCAAACGCTCTTTATTTCTACCGATAGCCTCAAATGTATCTGCTTCAATGTCAAAATTCAATTGAGAAGCAAATCGAATCGCACGCATCATGCGAAGTGGGTCGTCAGAAAACGTGATATCAGGGCTAAGCGGAGTTTTAATCAAACTTTCTTTTAAGTGGCCAACACCACCAAATGGATCGAGCAGTTCGCCATAGTTTTTTCGCACGAGACTAATAGCCAGTGCATTGATGGTGAAATCTCTGCGGCATTGGTCGTCTTCTAGTGTGCCATCTTCCACGATTGGCTTTCTCGACTCACTGCGATAGGATTCCTTCCGGGCACCTACGAATTCCAATTCCAGATCACCATGCCTGATGTTCGCAGTTCCAAAATTTTTAAAAATAGTAACCTGCTTTTCACCCAGCATAGCGGCCACTTCTTTCGCAAGCTCGATGCCACTGCCAACACATACAAAATCTACATCTTTACTCGGTCGTTGAAGAATCAAATCGCGTACATAGCCACCGACCGCATACGCCTCAACGCCCAGCCTTTCAGCAGCTTGAGCTACAGCCTTAAAGGCAAGATTTGTGTTTAATTGAACGGAAAAGTTCACCGAAGAATTGTTTTGTAGCAACAGGTTGGCAAAGGTAAGACGAAATAGGGAATAGTTTTCCGCATCGACACAGCGGATTTCCAAATCTAACGGATATCAATTCACTTTGAGCCCCACACCAAACGCTGTTGCTCTTGCCCAATATTCAAGACGACTCGGAGCGGGTTAGGAATCATCACCAATTTCGTTTCCTTGCCGGGAAGTGAATCTACTTCCACGTAGACGCCTTCAGACTGGCCTACTGAAAACTCATTGCTTTGATCAATCGTGTATGTTTTGGCCATGTAGGCAATGGGCAAAAGAACATCTGTATCGGGGCAGTACTTGTCATGAATTTCTTGAAACACCCCTTCGAGGTAGTTGCCAAACTCGTCAAGCAACGAGTCTTCCAAATCATGCAATTCTTCTTCCAGATCGTCATATTTGGGATTATTGTAGTCAAGCTTCTTTAACTCATTTCTTCTAAGTGCGATTGTCTGAACGGCCAGATCCAATTTTTTCAAATCCATAATCCAATTTTTTGCCAAGATTGCCCAAAGTCAAAATAAAAACAAGCGGAATGTTTAAATTTACCACACTAAATTAACATTCCAATGGAACCTGACTTTCTACCCATCAACGGCACCGACTACATTGAGTTTTATGTGGGAAACGCCAAACAGGCCTCGCTGTTTTATCAGCATTGCTTCGGCTTCGAACTGGTGGCTTACGCTGGCCCTGAAACAGGAGTAAAAGACAGAGCTAGTTATGTGCTGCAACAACACAAAATACGCTTTGTTGTAACTACTTCGCTTCAGCCTGATTCTGAAATTTCTGAACATCTAAGAAAACATGGGGACGGTGTCAAGGTGCTAGCGCTCTGGGTAGATGACGCCACAAAATCTTTTCAAGAAACGGTACTACGTGGAGCAGAAGTTGCTTTTGAACCTAAGACGTTAAAAGACGAACAAGGAGAAATTGTTTTATCTGGTATTAAAACCTATGGAGAAACCATTCACACTTTTGTTGAAAGAAAGAACTACAAGGGAGCCTTTATGCCGGGTTTCAAAGCTGTAAAAAGCAGTTTTGCGCCTACCTCCATTGGATTAAAACATGTTGACCATTGCGTGGGCAATGTGGAACTTGGACATATGAATAAGTGGGTTAAGTTTTATGAAGATGTCATGGGCTTCAAATTGTTGATCACTTTCGATGACAAAGACATCTCCACCGAATACAGTGCGCTAATGAGCAAAGTGGTTTCAAATGGAAACGGATACATCAAATTTCCTATCAACGAACCTGCCAAGGGCAAAAAGAAATCACAGATAGAAGAGTACCTTGATTTTTATAAGGGAGCAGGCGTGCAACATATTGCCATTGCCACCGATGACATTATTCAAACTGTGGGAGAACTGAAGAAGCGCGGTGTTGAATTTCTTCATGTACCTGATTCTTACTATGCAGAAGTCATCGAACGTGTAGGAAAAATCAATGAAGACTATAAAGAGCTACAAAAACTGAATATCCTCATCGATCGAGATGAAGAAGGCTATCTCTTGCAAATATTTTCGAAACCACTCCAGGATCGACCAACTTTATTTTTCGAGATCATCGAACGCAATGGAGCCAAGTCTTTTGGTAAAGGGAATTTCAAAGCATTGTTTGAAGCCATTGAGCACGAACAGGAGTTAAGAGGAAACCTATAGAAATTAACAATGATTGAAGAGCTAAAAAAGATAGAACCTCGCGAGATCATGCCCGGTTTTTCAGGACGATTCATTCACACCGATAACATGACGTTCGCCTATTGGGAGATTAAACAGGGAAGTTCATTGCCCGAACACTCTCATATGCATGAACAGGTTGTCAATATGCTTGAAGGAGAATTTGAACTTGTTCTCCAGGGCATATCGAATCACCTACAAGCAGGAATGGTGTTACCTATTCCGTCACATGCCAAGCATTCAGGAAGGGCCATAACAGACTGCAAAATTTTAGATGTGTTTTACCCCGTCCGTGAGGACTACAAGAAATAAAAAGAATGGATTTACTTGCGCAATCAAAAGAGAAAGCAGCGAAATGGCTTAACAGTTCCGCCATAGACGATGCCACAAAACAAGAAATAAATAAACTTCTGGCAGATAGCAACACAAAAAACCTGATTGATAGTTTTTACAAAGAACTAGAATTTGGCACCGGTGGCTTGCGTGGCATCATGGGTGTTGGAGCCAATTGCATTAATAAATATACGATCGGTGCAGCTACACAAGGGCTCGCCAACTATCTTAAGAAAAGTTTCCCTACTAACGAGATTCGAGTAGCTATTGCCTACGATAGCCGCAACAATAGTAAATCATTTGCGGGCATTGTTGCCGATGTATTTTCCGCTAATGGAATTACGGTTCATTTGTTCCCCGAACTACGACCAACTCCCCTACTCTCTTTCGCTATTCGGTACTTGAAATGTCAATCGGGTGTGGTTATTACAGCTTCACACAATCCAAAAGAATACAATGGCTATAAAGCGTATTGGATCGATGGCGCTCAGTTAGTGCCGCCCCACGACAAAAATGTGATTGAAGAAGTGAACAAGGTCACCGATTTTGGGCAGATCAAGTTCACTGCTGATCCATCGAAAATCAAAATCATTGGAAGTGATGTGGAAGACGCATACTACGAGGAAGTCAAAAAATTGATTCCTAAACAGGATAGTATCAGACTTCAAAAAAATATTCCCATCGTGTATTCCAGTCTTCATGGGGCGGGCATTACCATGGTACCCGAATGTTTGAAACGCCTTGGCTTTGAGAATGTGCAAGTCGTGGAAGAACAAAAAATACCGGATGGCAATTTCTCAACAGTTCAATCACCCAATCCGGAGGAAAAATCGGCTATGACATTGGCTCTTGACAAAGCGAAAAAACTAAACGCTGAATTGGTAATGGCCACCGACCCCGATACTGATCGAGTCGGAATTGGTATCAAAGACAATAAGGGTGAATTCTTCTTGCTGAATGGTAATCAGGCATTTAGTTTGATGATGTGGTTTATTCTTAAAAACTTGAGAGATAAAACTGATGCGTATATCGCCAAAACAATAGTTACCACGGAGTTGATTGATGACATGGCTCGCCAGGCTGGCGTAACGTGCTTCAATACATTAACCGGGTTCAAATACATTGCCGAATTAATGCGTGAACAAGAAGGCAAGATGAAATTTATTGCCGCGGGTGAAGAAAGTTACGGATACATGGTGGGGGACTTCGTTCGTGATAAAGATGCCGTTTCTGCGTGTGCCTTTTTTGCTGCGATGGCCGCTGCCGCCAGGGAAGAAGGACAAACGCTCTACGATTGGCTGCTCCAAATGTATATTGAAAACAGCTTCTACAAAGAAGGACTCTTCACGTTGGTGCGCAAGGGAGCAGAAGGTGAACAGCAAATCAAAGACATGATGAAAACGTTTCGTGAAAACCCACCTTCGAAATTAGGTGGGGAACGGGTAATCCGAAAATTAGATTACAAACTAAGGGAAGAAACAAATTTGGTTTCCGGTGAAAAGAAATCCATTGATCTGTCTTCCTCTGATGTTCTTCAATTCTATACCGAAACAGGAAACAAAATTTCAGTACGACCTTCGGGCACAGAACCTAAAATCAAATTCTATGTGAGTGTGAAGACAAAATTGGGTTCAAAAAATGAGTTCGATGCAGTCTCCCAACAATTAGATACAATCATCAATGTCATCGAAAAAGAATTGATCCCATGAATTCTTTCATTCAATCCATTCAAAAAATTATTGAAAGAGATCTCATAGTATTAGAAAAAGAACTTACATTCTATTCATCTGAGGATCTCATTTGGGCAGTAAGGGGAGATATCAAAAACTCAGCCGGCAACTTAAGCCTTCACCTGTGTGGAAACCTACAGCACTACATTGGAGCTGTTTTAGGCAATTCAGGTTATACTCGAAATCGTGACAATGAATTTGCGGCACACGGCATGCCCAGAATTGAGTTATTGAACGAAATTGGTAAAACGAAAAATTCAGTAGCGCTTGCACTAGGCAGCTTACAGCAAAACGTGCTTTCCATGCCCTTTCCGGAAGAAGTGTTCAAGGTTCCCATGACCACCGAGTATTTTCTGATTCACCTGATAGCCCATCTCGGCTATCACTTGGGCCAGATCAACTACCACAGACGGATGATTCAAAACCCTTCCATCTGAACTTCGCATCCTTTTTAGTTCTTGAATTCTCTTCCTTACCTTTGCGCTCACGCACATGAAGAAAGTCGCTTTTTATACTCTTGGCTGCAAACTAAACTTTTCGGAGACATCAACGATCGCCCGAAAATTTGAGGAGAAAGGCTATGGAAAAGTAGATTTCACCGATCGTCCGGACATCTTTATTATAAATACTTGCTCGGTTACTGAAAATGCGGACAAGAAATGCCACAAGGTAGTTCGCGAAGCGAGGGCTATTTCACCCAATGCCTATGTCGCTATCATCGGCTGTTATGCACAGCTCAAACCGAAAGAGATATCGGAAATACCGGGCGTTGATGCGGTACTAGGTGCAGCAGAGAAATTTCAGTTAGTAGACCTTTTAGACGGGTTTGTTCGGCCGAGCCAGCCAATTGTTATTTCTTCAGATATCGAAAAGGCTTCCAGCTTCAACACCTCCTATTCATTGAACGACCGCACCCGCACCTTTTTGAAGGTGCAAGACGGTTGCGATTACTCGTGCTCATTCTGCACCATTCCGCTCGCGAGGGGGGCAAGTCGAAGCGATAGTATTGATCACATCGTTGCTACTGCCAAATCTATCGCGCTAACGAATGTGAAGGAGATTGTATTAACGGGAGTCAACACCGGTGACTTTGGAATTCAAGAGGGCGAACGAAAAGAACGTTTCATCGATCTGATCAAAGCACTGGATGAAGTGGAAGGAATAGATCGCTTCAGAATTTCCTCCATTGAACCGAATCTTCTCACAGACGAAATCATCGAATTTGTAGCAACCTCAAAAAAATTCGTTCCACACTTTCACATCCCATTGCAATCGGGTTCAAATAAGATCTTGAAGTTGATGCGGAGACGCTACCAACGCGAGTTGTATACAGCACGCGTTGAGAAGATAAAAAAATCTATGCCAGATTGCTGCATTGGCGTAGATGTTATAGTTGGATTTCCGGGCGAAACACATGAAGATTTTCTTGAAACCTACCAGTTTCTGAATGAGCTTGACATCTCCTACTTACATGTTTTTACCTACTCAGAACGGAACGACACATTAGCCTCTACGCTTCCAAAACGCATTCTTCCCCATATCAGAAGCGATCGGTCTAAAATGCTTCACGGCTTGTCGGACAAGAAGAGGAGAGCTTTCTATGAGCAGAATTTACAAAAGGAGTATACCGTGCTCTTCGAAAATGACATCGAGAATGGAAAAATGCACGGATTTACCCAAAATTACATTCGAGTCAATGCCGTTTATGACCCATTATTGATCAGCGAGCTCAAAAAAGTGAAGCTTTTGTCAATCGATTCTAATGGCACCGTAGAGGTGGAAGACGCGGAAAATGAAGTTTTCGTCCATTCTTAGCTTAAAGTATTCCTTTAGTTAGTCGTTCAAAGTACAGAAGTCTGTAAGATTTCCATCGAACCGCGCACTATTCGGCTGTTTTTTGCGATTTTCTACAATACTCGCAATTCTGCTTACTCTCATTTAATTCGACCAATCATCGAGAAATGCCGCCCAACAGCATGCCCTACTTTTGTATCAACAAAAAGAAAAAAAACAAAATGAAAAAGTTGATCCTGTTCCTACTAGTTGCTGCTACCCTCTCGTCATGTGCGTTTGAAAGCTATCAGTGCCATTCTTATGGCAATACTAACGGCCATACAAAACATGGTCAAAAAGCACAAAAGAGTTACGGCAAGCGTAGAATCTAGTTTGCCATCATCCCATCTTTGATTTCTAGTCTTCGATCGGTAATAGTGGCCAACTCCTGGTTGTGTGTAACAATCACAAAGGTTTGCCCAAACTGATCGCGAAGACGAAAAAAGAGTTGATGCAATTCTGCGGCATTTTTTGAATCCAAGTTTCCACTAGGCTCATCCGCCAGCACCAACAGGGGTGAATTAATCAACGATCGAGCGACCGCCACCCGCTGCTGCTCCCCACCCGACAACTCAGAAGGTTTATGATTTTGCCTATCTGCCAATCCGAGAAGTTCAAGTAACTCGGCAGCTCGCTTCTTCACCTTGTCTTGGCTAGTCTTGGCAATTAAGCCGGGTATCATCACATTTTCGATGGCCGAAAATTCTGGCAATAGATTATGAAATTGAAAAACAAAACCAATACTGCTATTTCGGAATGCAGCCAATCCATTCGCGGTTTGGCTAAACACATCCCTCCCATCTATTTCCAAGGACCCAGCATCGGGTACGTCCAGTGTTCCTAAAATATGCAAGAGTGTGCTCTTTCCGGCACCGGAGGCACCAACGATGGACACTACTTCGCCTTTATTAATTTGAATATCAACACCCTTTAGGACTCTTAGATCGCCATAAGACTTTTGAAGTCCTCTTCCTTTCAGCATACTACTTCTTTTTTGATTTCATAAAATCCTGTAGCAAAGTAATGATAATAAGGCTGCCGGAAAGTTATGACGAAAAATAAATGTATAGGCCACAAGGGTTAAAAAATACGGTTGGGGTAGTGAATTAAAGCATTAAAAAAAGTAGCTTGCTTGCAAAACTGATTGTTATGAATATTCATGAGTACCAGGCCAAGGACATTCTTAAGAAATATGGCGTTGCCGTTCAACGAGGCATTGTTGCAGATACCCCGGATAAAGCGGTGGCGGCTGCCAAAGAAATCCAAACTGAAACAGGATCTAAGTGGTTCGTGGTGAAATCTCAAATCCATGCTGGCGGCCGTGGAAAGGGTACCGTAAAAGAAACGGGATCAAAAGGCGTTGTGCTCGCAAAAAGTATAGATGAGGTTTTTGAGAAATCTAAGGCAATATTGGGCGGGACCTTGGTGACTATTCAGACCGGTGCTGCCGGTAAAAAAGTGAATAAAGTATTGATTGCGGAAGACGTGTATTATCCCGGTGCGACAGAGCCGAAAGAGTATTACATGAGCATCCTGCTGGATCGCTCAACGAGCAAACCGGTGATTATGGCCTCTACCGAGGGTGGTATGAATATCGAAGAGGTGGCTGCCACACATCCTGAAAAAATAGTGAAGGAATGGATCGATCCAACCATTGGGCTTCAAGCATTTCAGGCTCGTAAAATTGCCTTTTCACTTGGCTTAGAGGGGAATGCATTCAAGGAGATGGTCAAGTTTGTGAATTCTCTTTACACTGCCTACATGGGTTTAGATGCATCCATGTTTGAGATTAATCCTGTTTTAAAAACCTCTGACAGCAAAATATTGGCAGTTGACGGAAAAGTAAACTTAGACGACAATGCTCTATACAGACATAAAGATCTGGAAGAACTGAGAGATATCAGTGAAGAAGATCCATTAGAAGTAGAAGCGGGCAAGTCCGGCTTAAACTATGTGAAGTTAGATGGAAATGTAGGCTGTATGGTCAACGGAGCAGGCCTTGCTATGGCAACAATGGATATTATTAAACTCTCTGGTGGCGATCCGGCCAATTTCCTGGATGTGGGTGGTGGTGCCAATGCAGAAACCGTAGAGGCTGGGTTTAGGATCATTTTAAAAGACCCTAACGTAAAAGCAATTTTGATCAATATTTTCGGTGGCATTGTTCGGTGCGATCGGGTAGCTTCCGGAGTGGTTGAGGCCTACAAAAAAGTGGGAGATATCCCTGTGCCTATTATTGTTCGCTTGCAAGGCACCAATGCCGAAGAAGGGGCAAAAATTATCAAAGAATCGGGGTTAAAGGTTTTCTCAGCCATTCAGCTTAAAGAGGCAGCCGAGAAGATCAAGGAAGTTTTAGCTAAGTAGTTGGTTTCCTTATTGATAGAAATTCTATAAATTAACGTTTTAAACTTTGGCAAATGGGTAAAGTAGTCGGGACAATTATTTTATTAGTGTCTTGCTCATTCCTCGCAAAGTCACAGAGTTTCTACGCAGCAAAAAGACAAAGATCGCTAATACTTTCAGGTGGCGTTGGAACCTCTACTTATTACGGTGATCTGGCAAATAAAAGCACCTATATCAAAGCTGAGCCTAATTTAAACGTAGGCCTTCAGGCATTCATTTCGGATCGAATTGGTGCACGAATTGAGTTAAATTGGTTCAAATTAGCTGGTGACGACAAGAATGCAGATGGTGGAGGCCGAGAATCCAGAAATTTGTCATTTCAATCTAGCAATTTTGAACTAAGCGCGGTAGGAATAGTGAATCTGTATCGGAGTGGAAACAGATTTTATAGACGACCAGGTTTTAACGTCTATGGCTTTGCAGGGTTAGGATTACTATATTTCAACCCTGTGGCCGAAGATCCATCTACTGGTGAGTTGGTCTCTTTGCAGCCTTTGATGACTGAGGGTGTTAGTTACTCTCTTGTCAGCCTCTCCATTCCTTATGGACTTGGTATGAGGGTTAAACTCACCCCTCAATTGAATCTCGCTATAGAGGGCGGATGGAGAAAGTTGTTCACTGACTATTTGGATGATGTGAGTACCACCTATCCGGGTAGTGCCGCTTTGACCCCCGAAGCTTTCAGATTATCAGACAAACGCCCTGGTTCATCCGGAGCCCCAGGTGGAATTCGAGGTGACTCAAATAACAACGATGGGTATATGTTGTTGAATGCCAAGATAGAATACTACTTACCCATCGATTTCGATAGAAGTGGAAACACGAAGTATTCGAAAAAGCGAAAAGCAAATAACCGGTACAAAAACAGAGGACGGTCAAGGAGACGATAAGTTGTCATTGCTAAGCCAACTTGTCCAGCACTTCGTATCTCGAATAGTTACTTTTGTACTCCGGCACCAGTTCCTTCATTAATGCAACCATCTTTAGTTCATTCTTATCATAAACAAGGTCGTTGAACAAATCGACATAGCGATTTATCTCTTCGTAGGGATACTCTTTCACTTTGGCAATCATGATTTTCGCATGATGGGTTGCCACCGTATTCTCGCTCTTGGTGAGTAGTTCTTCGTATAATTTCTCTCCTTCCCGAAGACCCGTAAAAATAATGTCTATATCTCGACCTGGTTCTAATCCGGATAAGTAAACCATTTTCTTAGCTAGGTCAACGATTTTGATGGCCTTACCCATATCAAAAATAAATATCTCTCCCCCATTTCCCATCGTACCTGCCTCTAGCACGAGTTGACAAGCCTCGGGTATAGTCATAAAGTAACGGGTCACTTCCGGATGAGTAACGGTAATAGGCCCACCCGCCTGGATCTGCTTTTTAAATATGGGAATGACCGATCCGCTTGAACCCAACACATTTCCAAAACGGGTGGTCACAAAAGAGGTTGAAATTGCGGCAGCACCACTTAAGAATTTATTGTACGACTGAACATAAATTTCCGCAATTCGCTTCGAGCAGCCCATAACATTTGTGGGATTAACTGCCTTGTCGGTGGAAACCATAACGAATTTGGAAACACCATATTCAACCGAAAGATCAGCCAGCAACTTGGTGCCCAGTATGTTACAAAGCACCGCCTCTGAAGGATTGCTCTCCATCATGGGCACATGCTTGTATGCAGCCGCGTGATAAACAATCTCAGGCTTATGGTAGTCAAAAATGGCCTTCATCCGCTCGCGATTAGTGATATCAGCGAGATATAGGGTGATGTTAGCTCTTGAGTCTATTGCTTTGATTTCTCGTTCAATGGCATACAGATCGGATTCCGCCTGATCAATTAAAACCAAACTTGCAGGATCGTACTGAATAATCTGCCTTACCAACTCACTACCGATCGAGCCCGCTGCACCTGTTATCAGGATTCGTTTTGCCCGCAAGTCATCCTTCACATTCTGGCGGTCCAGCCTGATCGACTCTCGTCCCAACAAATCTTCGATGTTTATTTCCTTTATCTGGTTGAAGCTGAGCTCCCCTTTTACCCATTTATCGACCGGTGGAACAGTTCGAATCTTCACCTGATTTTGGATACAGATATCAACCAGTTCGTTCTTTTTCTCGAGTGACATATCGCGAACCGTAATGACGAGTTCATCAACACCGATTTCCCTGATCAGCCGTTCGATATCATCCGTATCTGCTTTGTAAATCTTTACTCCATCAAGCAGTTTTCCGGCTTTATTTTTATCATTCTCAAAAAAGCCAACCGTTTGCATGCGCGGTGAAGAATCAATGACATGTCTCGTGATAATACCTGTCTGTCCTGCCCCATAAATAACAACTCGGGATTTTTTAACTACTGCATTTTTGTAATAGGCGAAAAAATACTTGACAAGTAGTCGGTAATTAAAAAGTAATAGTGATGACGAAAGGAACGTGATAACAATGACCGAATAAGGAATGAGGTTGATCTCAAAATTATAATGAGTGACCAAATTAGCCACAGACGCGAGTAGCGCATTTAAGAAAACCATCGTGATGATCCGCGCACCATCTTGCAAGCCAGTATACCTAATGATACCCTTGTAGCTACTGGTTGCAAAAACCGTGATTGCACCTAAAACGGTGTATGCAAAAATACCTTTAACAAAACCGCTATGATCGAGCTCAGGAAGTGAGAAATTAAACCGAAGTAAATACCCAAGAAAACAGGAAAAAGAAATAATAGAAAGGTCAATAAAAACAATGACCCAACGGGGCAGGATTTTGATCGTTCGAATTAAGCTGACAAACAATTACAGACTATTTTTTTTTTTTTGACATCATCTTTTTCAAGCCCAAAGCACCACCTAAGCCGATCAAGACTTCAATGCCGGTAATGGGCACATCAGGATCACCACCCGGATCACCCGGTTGAGCTTGTACAGCAACCGTAGTCAAACAGACAAGAAAGGAAAGCGTAAAAATTCTTTTAAAGCAAACCATAGACAATCCTTTCATCTCTTTATTACTTTTTTAGCGTATACTTTCGTTCCCTCAACAACCCGAATAAAATAAAACCCGGCTGCCTGCGAACTTAGGTCAAAACTTCCCTTCAGAAGCTCTCCATTATTTTCCAACGCGATTGCACCAAGCTCCTGCCCGATGCTACTCAATACTTTCACAGAACCGGCAAAATCTTTTGACACCTCTATCTGAACTGCTCCATTAGTAGGGTTAGGATAAATACTAATTCGATCACTTGGGAAGGCATCTTCCACAGCGGTAGTTATAGAAGGTCGAGCTATGATCAATTCAAATCTGTCACCGTACGTTTTAGGGTCGGCCGTAACACTAAAAGTGAGTTCTTTTGATTGACCCGTTATCTGAACAGAATCCTTCATCAGATTATCCTTAACAATGATGTTAACATCACCGCCAAAGGTTTCCATTTCGCTAAAACTAAATTTATAGCTTCCGGCAGCTATCACTCCAGCAGCATTACCTTCAACACGCAAAGGGAAAACCTTTCTTTCTGTAGTACTGTTGACGCTGTTGAACAGAGACGCAGCGTTAATGGCCATTTTCACACCATCAGTTGAAACCGAAGAGAAATTGAGAAAATCATTTGTTAATTTAAAGGCGTCAAAAAGGTTATCTGACTGATCTTTGGCTTTATCTACCAACCTAATAATTAGTTCATCAGCTCGCCCTGCACCTGTTAAATGCACTCTTAACATATTATCAATTGTCGCTTTTCTGATAAACTGAGGGCTGCGAACAGCCTCTTTATCCGCTTCTTTAAATACAATACTTGTGTTTGAAGTTGCCCGTACAAAGAAAGCTTGTCCCATCGAAATTGTGCCCGTGTAAGAAGCTGGAATTCCTGCACCCCCCTGTGTGTAATAAACATATTGTCCGGCTCCAAGGCCAATGTTATTGGTATTGTCCCTGAACGAGATTTGTGTGCCCACACCACCCGGTATTGTGACACTGCCCCAGTTAATAGGCGCTGGAAAAGGATTGCCAATTAAATTCCAGCCATCGTTTCCGCCACCTGACTGAGCAGTTACCGGAACTGGTACGCTATTACCTTGTGCTATCGGACCAGAAACACTGAGCGTAATTGGGATTGTTTGACGAACATAAGCAGCATATCCAATGCCGTTGGTAATAGCCGCAGCCGATGAGTTTGTTCCAATCAACGGATACGAATCATATCGACCATCCACAGTGCCACCTTTGGGTTCATTGTAAAAAAACATGGACGGAGAAGATTGAACTAACGAAGGAAACGCACCACCGAAATCCGCAGGCGTTGAAGGATCATTAAATGTGCCCGTAATTGGAAAGGAGGATTTCCAAGAAGAAACAAACGCTCCAGTCACTGGTGAAGCTAAAAACCGATATGCCCTAGCACCGCTAGTATTTGGCAAATATCGTTGAGCAATTACACTCCCCGATAGAGATGCACCACCTGCAATTGCACCTACGCGTGCGTCACCGGCAGCATTAGAGATCAATGTTAGATTCCCGTTTGCATTAAACGTACCGTTGTTAATAGTTAATACTCCAGTGATATTTTGAGAAGTGGTAACCGTAACTGTAGATGGGTTATTGCATGTTATGTCATAAAAACTAGTTGCTGTTGAACCCCCAATTGATTGACCTGTTGAGCCATTGAGCACAAGCACTCCGGTGGAAGCATTGAAAGTACCGTTGTTAGTAAAATTACGAGCCACATTTAACGTGGCAGGCGAAGTAAGAGTACCCGAGACGGTAACCCCACCAAAATTAGTGGCGCCTGTGATCGAAGAGGTGCCGTTGAATAAAACTGTGCCTCCGTTGTTCGTAAATGCTCCATTGTTCGTCCAGGTGCCCGCCACATTTATAGTGCCATTTAAAGGACCTGTCAACGAGCTAGCGGGGCTAATCACCAAGTTATTGAAAGAGCATATACTCGTTCCCGAAATAACAGTGGTTCCACCAAAAGTAACGGTGGCCGAACCTGAATTAAGTGTGCCATTATTGACCAAATTACCATTGATATTGAGACTTGTCGTTGGTGTTAATGACCCTGTAATGGTTATGTTGCCAAAAACCGGGGCTGTGCTGCCTGTAACGGATGTAGTGCCTGAAAACGTAATCGCGCTTGATGTCAAAGAAGATGAGTTGTTGCTCAATAAATCCCCCTTTAAGTCTATTGAATTGCTGCCGGCATTGAAAACACCTGACGTGAATGTTAATGTCCCATTTATTGTGACTGCCGCGTTGAGATTGATAGGGTCGGTACTGTTGATTGTTAGATTTCTAAGGTCAGACGCGTTAGTTGGTAGTTCAGAACCGGTTGCAATGGCCGAACCGCTTGAATTAGTATAGGTTACATCAAATGAAGTGGCAGCTACCACCGGGTTCAGTAGCGATCCAGCATTTCTGGTAAGAACAGCACCCCCAGAAGCCATGGTAATAGTACCACCATTATTGAACGTTCCATTGAGCAAATTCAAGTTTGTAACGGTAAACGCAGACCCTGTATTGATAGTAACACCAGTTCTATTTATTGTTAAAGTATTTAACTGGCTTGTAATTCCGAGGATTCCGGTGAATGAGCCCGACCCATCGACAATGATTGACGAAGTAGAAGACCCGACTTTGTTACCTGCAGTTCGATTATATATACCGCTAATTCTAAGTGTATTACCGTTTAAATTGATATCTCCATTGCTTTGAGTAAAAGTACCATTTACTGTCAAGTCGCTAACCAATGTGATCGAACCACTAGAACCTCTGTTCAGCGTAAAATTGTTAATAGTTGGCCCACCCGAAAGAGCCAAATTGCCAAAAGAGCTCGAGCCGCCAATTGACAAGCTAGAAGAGGAGTTAACAGCCAAAAAATTCGAATTGGGTGTAAAGTTTGCACCAAGCGTCAATGTACTCGATGATACGCTAAGATTGCCTGCAGTAAGTATCAAATTTCCATTTATGGTAACATCACTCGCAAGGGTGACGCTATTTGAGTTGTTGATTGTTGTATTAGAATTTGCCGGATGCCCCGAACCGATAAACTGGGCAGAAACACCGTTGTAAATCACTGTACTGCCCGTAGCGTATGTTCTCGTGCCACTGACACGAATATTGCCGTTTGTTGTACCAGTCTGAATTGCTCCAGCTGCATCTACTGACCCTACTCGAAGCGTACCGTTTAAAACAAAGCTTCCGGAACCTGTAATTGCTGACGTACCAACATCTAACGTAGCTCCGCTTGCAACCGAATAGTTAATTTGTGTTCCAATTGGAAGCCCAGAATACGAATAAGTTTGGACTGCACTTCCATTGAAGTTGAACGTTGAAAGCACTGAAGTACTACTTGCCGAACCTCGTGAAATCGTTCCAGCCGTTCTTGCAAAGCCACCAGCGATGTTAATAGTTGCATCAAAAGCATTCGAGGCTGCAAAGAAAATGAAGGAGGGTACTGAACCAGTTGGTTGAGATTGGGTGTATGTTCCACCAACATTGACAACAACCGCTGACGATAAATTATCCGCCAATATCAAAGGTGCTCCTTGATTATCAAAATTTCCAGTAATGTTAAGTGTATAACCACCACCGGCTCTATTAAACCTAATAGCCCTTGTGTTTGAAGAAACAAAAATCAAGTTACCTGCAACACTTGTCAATTGGCCACCTAAGCTAAACGTTGTGGTAGTTCCCATAGACGGAGTATTCCATCTAAAATTACCAAATGGCTGATTTAAGTTTGACGGAGCAGATGGGCTTGCAGCGGTTAGATTGGTAATTTCACAAGTGGAATTTGAATCCCATGTTGCAAGGGGTATTGATCCGCCTGATGAAAAATTATGGAAATAATTAGAACCACTATTGAATTGAAGTAGAGAACCGTCAAAAATTGAAATGACGTTGCCGTTAGTAATACTACCATTCACCACGCAGGGTGAGATTATCAGAAAAGTTGCTAAATCTAATGCTCCATTATTAGTCAACGAGCCACCGCTATCTATCGTCAAGGGGGTTGAACTGAAATCTTCGTCTAGTGTTAATGTTATCCCTGGGTCAATAATTATCGAACCTCCACTTTGGATAGTTGTTTCATCAATAGTAACATCCGCAGTCGCAGTTACAGTGTGTAGGTTTCGGATGGTAATTACTCCAGAAGCTGAAGTTGGAATGTTTAGTGTAACGTTAAAACCACCGCCAGTATCTTCTTCCCAGGTATTAGGGTCATTCCAATTGCCCGATTGCCTTGTTCTAAAAGGGTTTTGAGCAAAGGCCAATTGACCTATCAAAACAATAAACCCTACAGAAAGTAAAAATCTCCTCATGGCAACGGTTATAATGTCTTCATTAAAAGCAAAAATAAGCAAATAATTGTGAATGTTAATACATTTCCTTACAGGCTAGTAACCACTTTATCGATCTTCCTATGCCTTGCAAGTTAGTTATGAAAAGTAATCCCAAACCAGTCAAGAGGGATCCGTTTCGGTTGCCTTATTCCTCTCCGCCCTCCGCCCTTGTTGGTGTTGCGCGTGAGCAAAGGCGCGTAGGCTCACCAACAAGCGAGATGAACCCGCCCTTGTTGGTGTTGCGTGTTAGCAAATGGCGTGTGGCTCACCAACAAGCGAGATGAACCCCACCCTTGTTGGTGTTGCGGGTTAGCAAATGGCGTATGGCTCCGCCCTTGTTGGTGTTGCGCGTGAGCAAAGGCGCGTAGGCTCACCAACAAGCGAGATGAACCCC
>JAJTGQ010000142.1 GCA_021299455.1 Flammeovirgaceae bacterium
GCACGCACGGCTAAGCGAGCAGCAGAAGTTTTACTGAAAATTTATGCAAAGGTGGAGATAAGAGTATCGGCCACTCCGGTAACGGAAAGTGATTACAAAGTGGTGGTGGAACGCGAAGATGTGATACGCCAGGAGATGATCAAAGAGGGCATTGTACTCAATCCCGCGCTTGATAAGTACACACAGGAAGGTGGTAAATCATTGGATATCGTATTGTTAGATATATCACTTCAAAAGAGAAACGAATTGCTGGCATCCTATCAGAAACTAAATGAAAAAATAAATCCACTTCTGCTTATTCAATTGCCCAACGATAGTTCAGAGGACAATACCGTTGATGATCAAAAATACATTGATACGGTGCTGCACTACCTTGACGCAAAACATGGTATAACAGTAAAAAATAATCGCCTCGCAGTATGGCTGTCCGGTCGCAAGGAAAATCTGGAGGGTATTGAAGAACCGGATAACATGACGGAAGTGCTGTTATTCAAGCAAGCCATTGCCCTCGGCTGGGATTGTCCGAGGGCAGGAGTGTTACTCATTTTCCGTGAATTGAAAAGCACCACCTTCACCATACAAACTGTGGGGCGCATCTTGCGCATGCCACAACAAAAGCATTATCCTGATTCATTATTGAATTATGGCTATGTGTACACCAACCTGAGCAAAGACACCATTCAGATCGTAAAAGACGACATGAGCTACATGACCATGAATAGGGCCATACGTAAACCAGACTATGAGCCGGTACAACTTTCGTCCAGCTTTATCAATACACAATTAGTTCGAAATCGCTTGGGCTCAACATTTAGAAAAGCACTCTATCAGACAGCTGAGAAATTGTGGGGAGTAACCAGAGATTTAGAAGACACAAGCATACACGAACGCAACCGAAAGATAGTAGCAGGCAGATTCGTAGATCTTGATGTTAAAAAAATAGAGATAAGCATACCGGAGAACGTAAACCTAACAGGAGATTTAGAAATACAATCTGTCACTGAAACAGCTCGCTTCGCCAAAACACAAGATGAATTGAATATTCTCCTTCGTCAGTTTTGCCGCAGTCAGGTGGGTGCCTTTGCGGTCGTAGATTCCACACCCGTGCTGGAGATGGCACTCAAACTTTTTTTTGAAGAGTACCTTGGTTTCAATGAGTATGAAGCCACTAAGATTTTATTACACAGCAACAACCAACCGGCCTTTATCGAATTAATTGATAAAGCCCTGGAGTATTATAATGAAATGCAGGAGGCAAAAGCAAAAGCGGCAACACGCGAAGTAGTTAACTACACGTGGGATGTGCCAGCCGAGCGCATCTACAACGAATTGTATGACGAACAGCCCAAGCCAACCCATGTACTGGAGCCTTTCTATCAATTGGTCAAAGTCTCTAAGCCCGAAAAACTCTTTGCTGATTTTCTGGAATCGAAAAAAGAAAGTCTGAAGTGGTGGTACAAAAACGGAGAAAGTGCGAAAGAGCATTTTGCAGTTCCATACATCGATTACCTTGGCAAGCAAAGTCTGTTTTATGTAGACTTTGTGGTGTTGGCTAAAAATAAAGTTACGTGTCTGTTTGATACGAAAACCGCGGGCAGCGATGCTGCCAATGCTCCGCTGAAACACAATGCCTTGGTAGATTTTATTGCCGAGCGCACGAAAGCGGGCAAGCCTACCATGGGCGGCATAATAATTCCCAAAGAAGTGAGTGGAAATGTGATGTGGCAATACTGCCGCAATAAAATTAAAGATACTGTTGATCTAAAAGGCTGGGATTACTTTGACCCGGCAACATTAACCTTAAAGTAGAAAGCAATGGCAAAGAAAGGACTTGACATCACCTTCGTGCATTACGGAATACGCAAAGAGGATATGGATTTGATTGAAATATTGTGCACCGAGCACAAGCTCGATTTCGATTGGGTAAAGGAAGATTTACTGAAAGAATTCCATGAAAGAAAAATTCGCAATCAGGAATTGGATGAAAAAGGAATAGAGAAGATTATAGAAAAAGCGTTGCTCAAAATAAAATAGCCTGCTTATGCTTATCAATAGAATCAAAGCCAAAAACTTTAAGACCTATCTCAATCTTGATTTGGATATGTCTGTTGAGCAGGATAAGCCCATCATATTAATTGGCGGTGCCAATGGTGGTGGTAAAACCACATTGTTTGAAGCCATTTACGGGGCCTTGTATGGTTTACACATCCATACCGAAAGGCTCTTTAAAGAACTTTTGAATGCCGGGGCATTAGGAACCCAGGAGGAAAAGATTATTCTGGAATTACACTTCAGTGGCAAAGTGCTGAATGAGGAGCAGCAATATGTATTGACGCGTACCTACATGTTAAATCCTTCTGATGTGCCGGTTGAAAGCGTTAAGCTAAATATGAATGGTACCATTTTTTCCTTTGGCACTGCAACCCCACCGGCACAACGGGCAGAACAGGAAGCCCAAGTGAATAAGATCATTAAAGCCAACTTACCGCAAGAACTAAGTCGATACTTTTTATTCGATGCCATGGAGGCAGGTAGCCTGCTAAAGGAAGATCAATTAAACAGGGTCATTAAAGAGAACATTGAAAACGTAATGGGATTTAATAAGTATATGCAAATGGCTAAAAATGCAGAAACCTTATTTCAGTCATATACAGC
>JAJTGQ010000092.1 GCA_021299455.1 Flammeovirgaceae bacterium
GGGGCTATTCCAAGAATACTTCCTGTCTTAAAAGAAGGCATACCTTGTTCTATTTCATCTACCAATAGTTCGGTTTTTATGAACCATCCGGTGAATAGGCACGTAGACATCACTACCACCATCATTAACAGACTTCCGAATAAATAATCGAAGATGTCCATAAAACTGGTCTTGATTACTCCAAGAAAATTCACTTGCATGATGGATAGACTCTCAACTGCACCTGTCGAAAGAGCTGAGGGAATTCCAAAAATAAATGCAGCGATAGAGACGGTCCAGGCGGCTTTTTTTCGACTCCATTTTTTCTGATCCATGTAATAAGCAGAGGGAGCTTCCAACATTGAAATGGTGGATGTAATGGCCGCAAAGAAAAGCAACAGAAAAAACAATGCCCCGGCAATATTACCAAGTGGCATCTGTTGGAATACATTTGACAAAACAGTAAACACAAGCGTTGGACCCTCTGCAGGTGATTGATTGAAAGCAAAAACGGCAGGGAAAACCATAAAGCCAGCCAACAATGCTACGGAAGTATCCATCGCTCCTACCCACAGACTGGAGGTCACAATGTTTTGTGTTTTGGGCAGATAAGATCCATACGTAATCATCATCCCCCAACCCACACCTAACGAAAAGAATGCTTGCGTTAACGCAGCCAGTACAATGTGTCCGTTGATTTTCGAGAAGTCAGGCACGAGGTAATATTCAATTCCTTTGCCCGCCCCTGGCAACGTTACACTTCGAATGATCACAACGATCAACAAAACGAAAAGCAGGGGCATCATTATTTTTGTCGCTTTCTCAATACCACCAGACACCCCACCCAACACAATAAACGCAGTCATTAGAATAACGGCTGCACCTAGTGGCACCACGATGGCAGGGTTGGCAATGAATTCTGAGAAAGTTGTTTTTATTGAAAAAAGCGATGTGAAAATATAACCGACTGTCCAACCTGCGATAGTACTGTAATAGCTTAGCACTACGAACGTAACGATTAGGGGAAGCACTCCAACAAGAAGTACCCAAACCTTATTACCACTTAATTTTTGAACTGCCCCAACCGGATTTTTGCCGGTGAACCTGCCAAGCGCTATTTCATTGATCAGCATAGGTGCCCCCACCAACACCACGCAGAATATATAAATCAAAACAAATGCTGCTCCTCCGTGCTCTCCTGTCAGGTAGGGGAATCTCCAAATATTGCCGAGCCCCACAGCCGAGCCGGCTGCAGCCATGATGAAACCAAACTTAGAACCCCACTGTCCGCGATTTTCTGTCATACTAATTGATTAAAGTGCGTGAAGATTAGAAGAATTGGGGGAAGTAGCAAACACAATTCCATGGTCAATGATCTAGGTCGATAGTCCATATACCAAGGACTATATCGTTATAGTCGACTGAGCTGGGCATTTAAGACTTCCAGACCGTCTATGAAACGATGTGGCTGATAGCCCAATTCTCTTTTTGCCTTGTCAATGATGAAACCAGTTTTAGGTGGCCGGGCTGCAGGTTGTTTGAATTGGGTTGAATCAGTTTGTTTAATCAATGACTTATCCAATCCAAAAAAATCGGCCGTTTTAATGGCGATATCATAAGGCGTCATCATGTTATCACCGGAGATGTTATAAATACCTTTCACTTTCTTGGTAGCAGCCAGATAGCAACCCATCGCTAAATCTTCTGCCAATGTAGGAGTACGCCATTGGTCGTTTACGACATTAATGGTTTTTCCCTCTTCCAAGCTTTTCTTCACCCACAGCACAATGTTCGATCGACTCATGTCGTTGGTGACGCCATAGACCAACACCGTTCGTAAAATGGCCCAGTCAGTATTGCTTTTTTGAACGGCCTCTTCTGCGGCTAATTTGCTTTTGCCGTAAAAAGAAATCGGGTTTGGCTTTGCTGTTTCATCTAAAGGGCCGTATGTTCCATCGAAAATAAAATCAGTGGATACCTGGATGAAGTGTGTTTTTGTTTGCTCGCAGGCGTGAACAAGATTTTCTACGGCCGTAACATTGTTCAGCCAGCACTTGTCTTGTTCCGTTTCACATTGATCCACTTGCGTCATCGCAGCCGTGTTGATAATGACATCGGGCTTAGAGGCCTGTACTACGCTCTCTACTTGGTTGCGATTGGTGATATCAAGCGAATGGTATTCCCCACACGGAAGGTCAATGACCAATTTTGACTTGGCAGTAGCGATCAGGTAGTCATTCTTGGTTGAGATCAACTCAACTAATTTTTGACCTAGAAGTCCGTTCGCACCAGTAACAAGAATTCTCATTTTTTTACTTCCGGATAAACGTAGCCGTAAAGTTTGGTGATCTTTTTCTTTGACATTTCTTCCACTGTAACAAACATCCGAATGTCTTCTAACGGCCTTTCACTACTGGTTTGTACCGCAGCTATTTTATCGATCACATCCAAACCTTTTATTACTTTTCCGAAGACGGTATAATCGCCATCCAGATGTGCGGCACCACCAACCGTGGTGTATGCTTTGATCTTCTCAGGAGAGACGTCTTTCGTTATTTTCATCCCTGTTTCTTTTTCAATGCGCGGCACCAATGCAAATATTTTTCTTTTGTAGCCTTCCATATCTCCAGCCATGTACACTTGATTCAACGAATCAATAAGCGGTTTGTTAGCGGGGTTTTGCATCAGCTGCCGAAAGCCCATGTTTAATTTCATCTGATCGATTCGCAAATCGTCCATGTTTGATTCTGGTATGATAGTGCCTTGAACAATATAAAATTGACTGCCGCTGGATGCCTTGGTAGGATTTTGTCCATCGCCCAAACGGGCCGCTGACAAAGCTCCCTTTTCGTGAAAGAATTTCGGATTAAATTCTGCATCAACCGTATATCCTGGTCCGCCATTGCCTAACTGTTCTCCGGGCCTGGCCTTTTTAGAGTTGGGATCTCCACCTTGGATCATGAATCCAGCAATTACCCGATGAAACAACAAGCTGTCGAAGTAATGTTCTTTGGCTAGTTTGATAAAGTTGGCCTTATGCTTGGGCGTTTCGTCATATAGAAGGGCAATCATCTCACCTTGATTGGTTTTGATCGTAACAACGTAGTCGGATTTTTGTGCGCAACTGGTGGCTAATGTGAAAGCTAGAAATAAGAATATGACGGATTTGTTCATAGGATTTACCTTGGATGTTTATTTTTTGCAGCGACAAAAATAGAAAATGCCGCGTTGCTGTCAAACCGTGATTTAAGGATTGAGTATTTTTGAAATTTGGAGCGATAGGTCTAGAAATATCATTTTGGCACTACCGTTTCTCTCAAGGTGATAAGAAGCATCTGAAATGAGTTGATTGACTTTCTCCACCTTGCCTACATTCATTACTTTGCCAAAGTCTTGCACAAACTTTACTTCACTTCCTTTTACACGACTGATTTTAGAAGCGCCCGAAAAATGGATGAGCGTTTCGCGCATCATGGTGAGGCTGTGCTGTAGAAAATTTCGTTGGCCTAACTTATCGCGTTCATTAAACTCCTCCATTTGTTCTACCATCTTGCCATAGTCTCGCTTAAAGCAAGTTCTCATCCACTCCGAAAATTTCTCTTGAAAGTGATCCTGCTCAAAGTCGATCAGTTTTATAGCCAGATTCAAATCCCCCTCAGCCAATGCCACGATTTCTTGTTGACGATTACCGGCTACGCCTTTGGTCGCCAAGTGGTTTTCAATCTCCACGTCATCCAATAGTGGTATTTGAACAATTTGAGTGCGTGAAAGAATCGTGGGCAATAATCTTTCAATGGCATTTGTAACAAGTATGAAGAACGTGTCTTTGGGTGGCTCCTCTAAAATTTTGAGAATGCCATTGGCGGCAGACGGGTGCATGAATTCTGGCTGCCAGATAATCATGATCTTATACTTACTCTCAAACGGCTTCAGTGTCAACATCTTTACGATCTCCCTGCTTTCTTCTCTGGAAATTAGCGCCTGTTTATCTTCTCCACCATAGGCGCTGATCCAGTCACCCAAATCACCAAAAGGTTGTTCAATGAGAAAGCTCCGCCAGGTTTTTAAAATATCTGCTTTAAAACGATCTTCATCTTTATCTCCTTTTACATTGCCAAGAGGAAAAACGAAATTTGTATCAGGGTGAATAAACTTCAGACTCTTTGAGCATGCCGCACAAGTTCCGCACGCTTCGCTAAGTCCTTTGTTTTGGCAATGTAAGTATGTTGCATAGGCAAGAGCTAACGTTAAATTGAGAGAACCAGGTTTGCCGGCAAATAGTTGAGCGTGGGCTACGTGATTAGCTTGCACTGCATCAATCAGTTTCTTTTTAATCTCAGTAAGTCCCGGTATAGCAGAGAAGGTCATGGATGCTTCCTTTCATTTCGTTTTTTCCCATACCCGCTCCGAAGCACAGCTTTCGAATACTGTTTTGTAAATCTCCCTATCAATGTTTGATAACTGGAGTCCTCTGCGCTCCATCGCTTTGGCTGCGGTGAGCATGGCTTTTTCAAATTGATAAGTGCTAAATCCGGAGGCACCGCCCCATGCATAGGACGGGATGAAGTTTCGGGGGAAGCCATCGCCAAAAATATTCGCGCTGACGCCCGTCACCGTGCCAGTATTGAACATGGTATTAATCCCACACTTAGTATGGTCAGCCATCATCAACCCACAAAACATTAAGCCGGTATCTACAAATCCACCTTTTGCATAATTCCAGATTTTCACATTCTCATAATTGTTCTTCATGTTAGAAGTATTGCTATCTGCGCCAAAGTTGCACCACTCACCAATCACCGAACATCCCAAGAAGCCATCGTGGGCTTTACTACTAAATCCAAAGAAAACGCAGGCACTCACTTCGCCTCCTACTTTGCACCCGGGGCCTATGGAAACATCGCCACGCATTTTTCCACCCATGTTTATCACTGAGCCTTCACCTAATGCAAATGGCCCGCGGATTAACGCACCTTCTTGTACCTGTGCATTTTTACCGATGTAAATGGGGCCATTCTCTGCATTTAAAACAGCTGCGAGAACAACCGCACCCTCTTCAATGAAAATGTTTTCTTCCGCATATGTGCGAGTATGTTTGTCTTTTATTCCAATCGACTTTCTGCCAGCTGTAATCAATTCAAAATCAGCGCGGAGTTGAACGCCATTATGTTGAAATATTTTCCAAACCTGATCGATCAATGTGATAGCTGAAGAATACTCTGTCACTTTTCCAACGATCACTTCCGGCACTTCATCGTCTGCTGTTCGCACCGCCAGAATCATCTGGTCTTTAACCAGTGCATCACCCATTCTTAGTTGACGGATAGCATTCACTAAATTCGCGTCCGGGCAAAGGGCTCCGTTGATCCACAAATTGTCACTTGTGTGGGTGAGTAAAAACTTTTTTGACAAGTACGCTTCAGTGGAAAACGAGGGTGTCGAAGCAAAATGTTTCTCCCACTTCTCTGCAATTGTAAGGATGCCCGTACGAATGGCAGCTACAGGTCTGGTAAAAGTAAAGGGCAATAAATTTTGACGAATGGTGGGGTTGTCAAAAAGAATCAGGTTCATCGTGCGAAGTTAAAAGAAAAAAGAAGTTTTGCTGTGCTGGAGTAAGCGCATTAAATCGCTACTCAAAAATACTTCGCACGTCCAAGGCAAACCCCTTAACGGTTTCAGTTTTTAGAGTCCCATCGGTAAAAGTACGCAGTAGCTGAAATTCATTGTCTGTGTTAAGGTATTGCTCAAGGGAGTTTTTATCGGGATCAATGATCCAATATTCTTTTACACCGTGCGAGGCATAGTCTCTGAACTTGATGTTTCGATCATTTTTTTCTGTGGAATCAGAAAGTATTTCGACTACCAAATCGGGTGCAGGGAAATGCATTTGCTGTTTGGTGAACAAGCTTGCTTTCTCCTTTGAGAAAAACACAATGTCTGGCTCATAGTCGTTTCGAGTGAGAGAGATCATTACTTTTTCTACGCCTACTTCGCCCAGATCATGTTTTTTTGCATGGCTGCTCAATTCCCTCGATACGTTCATGGAAACCATCCAATGCCTTCTCATCACAGGTGAATGATAGATAATTGTTCCATTGATGAATTCTGCCTTTACATTTTCATGCACTAGCTCATAGAATTCGTTTCTTCGCTCAGCTTCTTGGATCATCTCCTTTTCCAGGCGTTCCAGGATAATGGCCAACTCCGGCAACTGTTTCAACTCAGCTATCTTTTCAGAGACATGATTCATATTGACAGCAATTTAAGTATTTTTTTCTCGCGATTGAATCTGGTTTGAGAATCCAGTTGTATTGGGCGTTTAGAAATACCCCTTACCAAAACGCAAAAAAGCCTCACGAGGAGGCTTTTTTTTAGTTCGATAGAATCTTACTGTGCAGCTTCTTTCTTTCCGTATTTCTTTTGGAATTTCTCCACACGACCGGCAGTATCCACAAACATTTTCTTTCCAGTGAAGAATGGATGGGAAGCAGAGCTTACCTCGACTTTTATCACGGGATAATCTTTACCATCTTCCCATTTCATTGTTTCTTTTGGAACGGAGGTTGATCTAGACAAAAACTTGGTGTCGCTGGATGTATCCCAGAAAATCACATCTTTATACTCAGGGTGAATCGATTTTTTCATGTCTTTATTAGTTTTATCCCTCGCATGATTTCGGCCATGCTTTTTTATTAAAGGACTGCAAAAATAGGTATCTGGACTCGATTTGCAAGGATGTGGTTTAGAATTTGTTTAAAACAGGTATTTTGCCATAAAATTGGGTGCTAAAACCTGATTTACTGAATGAAAAGAGCGGTTTTCGGGTTTTTGCTTTTCTTTTTGCCTGGTTTTCTGGTTGCGCAGAGCACCAATGCTACGCTAAATGAAGACAATTACCAGTGGCTGTCCAGGTACGAAATTAAAGCCGGGCGTATCGCGCCAGAGTGGTTTACTGGAGTCAAGCCTGTAAAGCGCAATGTGCTGATAGCATTTGTAGACTCCCTGAAGAAAAAGGATAACGTTTTTACCAGCCGTGCTGATCAATTCAATTACGACTATTTTCAGAACGACAATTGGGAATGGAATCGGGCTACGTCCAGTGACAGTAAAAAGCCTATTCTTAAAAAACTGTATCAGAAGAAATCGGATTTTGTGTTTGTTGATCTTCCCGAATTTGATTTGCATGTCAGCCCGGTCTTATATGTCGGTTTCGGTACTGACTCCCGCACCAACCAACTGGCAAGTATTAACACGAGAGGGGTCGAGATCAGAGGGATGATAGATCGAAAAATTGGGTTCTATACGTTTTTGACGGATAACCAAATGATTTTGCCTTCCTATGTCGGAGATGTAACCAGTGGCGTTCCGCACGAAGGGTTCTTCAAGCCGTTCAAAACTACAGGAGTAGACTTTTTTCAGGCAAGAGCTTACATTGATTTTAATATTACCAAGCATATTTATTTTCAATTTGGTCACGACAGGACGTTTATCGGCAACGGCTATCGCTCCCTTATTTTTTCTGACAATTCGCCACCGAACCTTTTTTTACGTGCCAATGCAAAAATCTGGAAGATCAATTATCTCTTTCAGCTAAACAGGCTTACGGCTAACGACCCGGTAGCTCGATTGGGATCTTTCCCCGGACAGCGTTTCCCGGATCGGTACATGGCCTTTCATCATGCAAGCATTAATATCGGCAAGAAGTTAAATCTTGGTTTTTTTGAATCCGTGGTTTTTACTCCAAGAGATTCAGTGAATGGGAATACGTTTGACTTGAGTTATCTGAATCCAGTTATTTTTTACAGAGCCATTGAACAACAAAATGGAAGTAGCGACAACGCGTTACTAGGTTTGGATTTCAAATGGAATGCGGTAAAAGGCCTATCGTTTTACGGACAAGCAGTGCTAGATGAATTTGTGTTGTCGGAGATAACATCAGATAGAGGATGGTGGGCGAACAAGTATGCATTGCAGGCTGGAGTGAAATACATTGATGTTGCAGGAATCTCCAATCTGGATTTACAGTTGGAATACAACATGGCCAGGCCGTACACCTATTCGCACAACACATCGAGCAGTTATAGCAATTATAGCCAATCATTAGCGCATCCTTTTGGCGCCAACTTTAATGAGTGGGTGGCCATTGTTCGCTATCAGCCCCTACCAAAGCTTCAGCTAACAGCAAAAACATTTTTGATAAAGACGGGGCGTGATGCGACAGGCCAAAATTGGGGTGGCGATATTCTTAAGAGTTACGTTACCAGACAAAATGATTATGGAAATACCATTGGGCAGGGTAATAGAAATGAGGTGTTGTTTTTTGATCTAACAGCTTCCTACATGCTAAAGCACAACTTGTTTATTGAAGGCAAGCAAATCATTCGTAAGAGCGATAGCGATTTGGCATCGTACAATAATAATACCTCTCTCACGTCACTGACTGTGCGGTGGAATATTCCTGCCAGAACGTTTGAATTTTAAGTTAGATGAAGATTTTCTTGCGAATCCTTTCTTATGCCAACAGACTACCCCGTAGACTGGCGTTCTTTTTTTTATATTCCATACTGGGAATCATTTTTGGGGCATTTAATATTATTCTGCTGATACCCATGTTGAGCGTATTGTTTGATAGGGCTAAATCAACGGCAATTCCTCCACTTACTGAATTCAAATTAAGCATTGACTATTTGACGGATACATTTAACCATTATTTCCTAGCAATTATTCGTGATCACGGAAAACTAGATGCTCTCATATTCGTATGTGCATTGATCGTTGTTTGCGTAGTCTTCGCTAATTTGTTCCGTTATTTAGAAAGAGTCATTGCCACGAAAATGAGGGTTGATTTGGTGAAGAATATCCGTATGGACATTTTTAGAAATGTGTCGCAGCTGCATATTGGGTATTTTAATAATGAGCGTAAAGGCGATTTGATTTCAAGATTTACGAATGATGTGGGAGAGGTTGAGAATGCAGTGATGAACAGCTTAAAGGCTGTTTTGAAGGAGCCCATCACGATTGTTGTCTACTTTGCGATGCTGTTTGCCATTTCACCTCAACTAACTTTTTTTACGCTATTAGTTCTGCCGCTTACCGGGGGCGCGTTAGCCGAGATAATCAAGCGTCTCAAAAAACAAGCTACCGATAGCCAAGAATCTTTGGGGCGGATCGTTAATATACTAGATGAAACATTCGGAGGTATGCGGGTAGTGAAAGCGTTCAATGCTCGCAATTTCGTTATTCAAAAGCTTGAAGACGAGAGCGCTTATTATCGAAAGGTGAATAAATCGATGTCCTATAAAAATGAATTGGCCTCCCCGGTTTCGGAGATACTCGGAGTAAGTATTATTGCTTGTATCATTTTTTTTGGTGGCAAGCTTGTTTTGAGTGAAAACTCCGTTTTGTCACCAGAAGAATTTCTGGTTTTCCTGACCATTTTTGCACAGATCATTCAACCAGCGAAGAGTTTTTCTAACGGCATTACTTCTTTGCAAAAAGGTACGGCCTCAGCCAAAAGAATTTTTTCAATCATTGATTTGCAACCTGTTATTCGAAGCAAGCCAAATGCGATCGAACTAAAATCTTTTGAGAAGTCGATTGAGTTTAAGAACATAAGTTTTGCCTATGACACGGAGCACGTCTTGCAAAACATTGATCTGACTATTGAAAAGGGAAAAACAATCGCTTTGGTGGGGCCGTCTGGGGGCGGAAAATCGACCCTGGCTGATTTGGTGCCGAGATTTTATGATCCCACCCAAGGTGAATTGCTATTGGATGGAAAGCCGTTGATGGACTATGAATTAGAATCCCTTCGAAAACAGATTGGGGTAGTCACCCAAGAGTCTATCCTATTCAATGACACTATTTTTAATAACATCGCGTTTGGCATGCCCAACGTCAACGAAGAGAAAGTCATTCAGGCAGCGAAAATTGCGAATGCACATGATTTTATCATGCAAACAGAGAATGGATACCAGACGTTTATTGGAGAACGTGGCTCTAAACTTTCCGGTGGCCAGCGCCAGCGATTGAGCATTGCCAGAGCTGTGTTGAAAAACCCACCTATTTTGATTCTGGATGAAGCGACATCCGCCCTGGATTCTGAATCAGAGAAGCTAGTACAAGAAGCGCTATTTAACCTCATGAAAAATCGTACCTCCATCGTGATCGCCCATCGACTTAGCACGATCCAGCATGCCGATGAAATTGTCGTGATCCAGGAGGGTAAGGTGGCCGAACGGGGAACACACGAGCAACTCAGTGTCAAAAACGGACTTTATAAGAAGTTAGTCGATATTCAGAAAACGGTGTAATCGGGTTAACATATCAGTTATTTTTTTCGTGACTAATTCACCGATAAGTACAAATAAGGCTAAGAAGATTTGTGAAAATTCGTGCATTCGTGGCTAACCTAAGTTGGCTGTAGGCAGTGGGTAATTCTGATCTAGATAAAAAGTAAGTAAGGTTTTCTTGCTTATTCGACTTTTGGGACAATTGAAAAAGGCTAAGTTTGTATTCTCAAGCGACAAAAAATGAATAAACGAAGATTGATTTTCCTTTCTGTATTTGGTGGCTACCATTTGGCTACTCTCTTGTTCACTATTTTTGTTGAATCAAAGAAAAGTGATTTCTCCGCGCTGCTCAGTTTGTTTGGGAATATTTCCTTGTTCAAATACGGGGCATTTTTTGGATTGGTATTATTTGCAGTTGAAGCTTTCTGGACGTGGCGCGATGCCAAGAATGCAGAAAAAGAAAAAGAGGCGATGCGCCATGAAAACAATGTGCTGAAAGCTAAAGTATATGACCTCAGCAATGGAAGTTCAACCCCTTCCAAATAAGATACCAACCCTATGTCAAGTTTTCAAACTATTATTGCCACTGAATTAAATGAGGCGGCAACTTTGCTAGCCAAGTTCTTGTCCGAGCCTACTCACCTTTTAAAGATAGAAGAAGCCTCGATTGCGATAGCTAATTCAATTAAAGGTGGGGGAAAAGTGATTTCTTGTGGCAATGGAGGGTCGCATTGCGATGCCATGCATTTTGCCGAAGAACTAACCGGAAAATATAGAGAGCCTCGAAAGGCAATTCCTGCGATTTGTATTTCTGATCCCAGTCATATCTCATGCGTGAGTAATGACTATGGTTATGAATTTGTTTTCTCTCGCTATTTAGAAGCATTAGGCAATAAAGGAGATGTGCTGCTGGGCATCAGCACCAGCGGAAATTCCGCCAACATTATTCGCGCTGCGCAAACAGCAAAGGAGAAAGGAATGAAAGTGATTATTCTTTCCGGAAAGGACGGTGGAAAGCTTGCACCACTGGCAGATATTGAATTACGCGTTCCTCATTTTGGATATGCAGATCGCATCCAGGAGATACACATCAAGATTATTCACATTTTGATGTTGCTGATAGAAAAACAACTGGTTTAGTTTTTTTGCGGGGTTGCCTTTCCAAGGCACGATCAGTGTTTTCTGCCTTTTTCTATAACTTCTTGTTTATTGGGTTTTGTCAGTAAATACCTAAATTCGCATAGACAAGTTTTTAAGTATGGAGCGGGAAAAGCTTTTAAAGAAAACGATAGAAGGATTAGCGAATCTATCTGATCCTAAACTTCAGGAGGCATCGAACTTCGTTGATTTCTTATTAGGTCAACTGGAAAACCGAATTCTTACCGAGGGTATTCAAAATAGGATTGCCGGTTCAAAGTCTTTTTCGTTCTTAGAAGAAGAGAAGGCCACCTACCAAATCACTGACCTTAAAGAAAGATATAAGTGAAAAAAGGGGATATTATTTTGATATCCTTTCCATTTACTGATTTGACAGGTTCAAAACTTCGGCCCGCTGTTGTTTTGGCATCTAACGAATTGGACGTCACCGTTGCATTTATAACTACCCAACTTAAGTGGCGCGAAGAGTTTGATGTTTTATTAAGTCCCAACTTAACGAATGGACTGAAAATGGATTCAATGATTCGGTTAAGTAAAATCGCCACCTTAGATGTTGAACTAGTGGAGGGAAAGTTAGGTAATGTGACAACGGATGACATTTTACTAATCAACAATAGTCTAATTAAATTATTCAAGCTTAAAAATTAGACGAATGGTCTCAAAAACCTTTGGCAGTGCAGTATATGGTGTAGACGCAAGAACGATCACTGTTGAAGTAAACGTCACACAAGGCAAGCAATTCCACATGAGTGGCTTGCCTGATACGGCTGTCAAGGAAAGCGAACATCGCGTAGAGAGTTCGATGAAAAGCCTCGGCTATTTTATGCCGCGTAACAAGGTAGTTGTAAATCTTGCGCCTGCCGACATTCGCAAGGAAGGCTCTGCCTATGATTTGCCTATTGCACTTTGTATTCTTTCTGCGTCTGGTCAGATCACTACCGATCAATTAGAAAAATATGTAATCATGGGCGAGCTTTCGCTCGATGGAGAATTGCGCCCCATCAAAGGCGTGTTGCCCATTGCCATTCAATCGCGAAAGGAAAATTTTAAGGGCTTTATTTTACCAAAAACCAATGCGCGAGAAGCGGCAATTGTCAATAACCTGGAAGTGATAGGCGTAGAGACGCTACAAGAAGCCATTGATTTTATTATTGGCAAAAAGGTGATCGAGCCGCTCGTGGTAGACACGCGAGACGTCTTTCAAAGTAAACTCAATAGCTACGATTCTGATTTTAAAGATGTACAAGGTCAGGAGAACATAAAACGAGCGCTGGAGATTGCAGCTGCCGGTGGGCACAATGCGATTATGATTGGCCCACCGGGAGCAGGTAAAACCATGTTGGCCAAACGCCTTCCTACCATTCTTCCACCACTCACACTCAATGAAGCATTAGAAACCACAAAAATCCATTCAGTTGCTGGACGAATAGGTGCTGATTCTACTTTACTCACTACTCGTCCTTTCCGTTCGCCTCATCACACTATTTCCGATGTAGCCTTAGTTGGCGGTGGAGGCAATCCACAACCTGGAGAAATTTCTTTATCTCACAATGGGGTTTTGTTTCTAGACGAGTTGCCGGAGTTCAAACGCACAGTGTTGGAGGTAATGCGACAGCCCATGGAAGATCGAAAGGTCACCATCTCACGGGCGAAAGTTTCCATTGAGTATCCGGCTAATTTTATGTTAGTGGCCAGTATGAATCCTTGCCCGTGTGGGTATTACAATCACCCGGAAAAAGAATGTGTATGTGGGCCGGGTGTAGTGCAACGCTATTTGAGTAAAGTGAGCGGGCCGCTGCTCGATCGAATTGATTTACATGTTGAAGTGGTGCCTGTGAGTTTTGATCAAATGACAGCTCTTCGCAAAAATGAAACAAGCGAAGAAATCCGTATGCGCGTGGTGAAGGCGCGGGAGATACAAACCGAACGCTTTAACGGCCAAAAAGAAATTTACTGCAATGCCATGATGCCCTCCAACATGGTGAAAGAAATTTGCGTGATCACCGATGCAGGGCGCACCTTGCTGAAAACAGCGATGGAACGCTTGGGGCTTTCTGCCCGTGCCTACGATAGAATTCTCAAAGTCTCTCGCACCATTGCCGACCTGGCTGGAACACCCGATATTAAAATTGAACACTTGGCAGAGGCGATTCAATACAGAAGTTTAGATAGAGAGGGATGGGCGGGATAATTAATTGTTCAATGTGTTGATTTGAAAATTTGAAAATGGGTGTTCATAGTTATTGAGGTAACTGGTTTTATGGAAGCACAAGCTGATCTTTGTGCTAGATGTGGTATAGCAATTTGCCCGCCTGCCTTACCGACCAGGGGTTTGTTGCTGTTAACTTTGAATACCATTCCTTCTGGCGAAATTTGCTCTCAGACATTGACAGGATGCCGCAACCTTGAATCTGTAGCGTGTTCATTAAATTCGCAGTACTCATGAACCCCTTCGTCCACTTCCTACAGCAATACAGCCACCTCGGCCCGGCCGAGCTCGACCAACTGCAACAGGTGCTCACCACAAAAAAATACCCAGCCGGCCGCACCATTATCGAGGCCGGCAGCGTTTGCACGCACATCGCCTTCATGGTGTCCGGCAAGGCGCGCTCCTACTTCATCGACCCCTCCGGCCAGGAGTTCACGTGGAGCTTCATGTTTCACGATGCCGAATCGCGGTTCGATAATTTCTTCGTCCACGATTACAACTCGTTCCTGACCCAGGCGCCCAGCCCGCTCACCTTTACCGCCATCGAAGATACCGAAGTTGCCTTGCTCTCCATCGAAGACCTGCGCGCCTTCATCGCCCAATCCATTCACGCAGCCACCCTCGCCAGCAAAATGTCGGAGACCGCCTACCAAACCGTGCACAAGCGCGCGTTCACGCTGCTCACCCTCAACGCCCGCGCCCGCTACGAGCTGCTGCTGCGCGAAGAACCCTACCTGCTCAACAAATTTCAGCACTACCTCATCGCTTCCTACATCGGGGTCGCGCCCCAAAGCCTCAGCCGCCTGCGCAAAGAAATTTCTCGGCCATAGCGCATTTCTTCACAAATGTGAATGTCCGGCACGCCCGGCTGCTTTCTCTTTGTGTCATGAAACCAACAAAAAACATGACCACAACAAACACACGTAATGCCATGCGCTGGGTGCACATCGGCATTGGAGCCATCATCGTTGCATATGTCTACTCACCGTGGGGCAGCCTGCCGCTTTTTCAACTCGCGGTGCAGGCCATCGTGCTGCCCACAGTAATCCTATCCGGCCTGTGGCTGTGGAAGGGCCACCTCCTTAGAAAAATGGTGCCGCTGCTTTTCATCGCCACACTGCCGGCCTTTACCACCGTTACCTCCGACACAACGACAGCCAGCCTCACCGTGGATGTAAAAGGCCTCACCAAAAAAGGCATCCTCTACGTGGGCCTCTACACCCCCGCCAACAAGTTTGCCGAACTCAGCGATAGCTTCAAAACGGTAACGATCTCCATTACCAACCAGACTGAAGTTGCGGCCACATTTACCGATCTCCCGCCCGGTGAGTACGCCATCGCCATTTACCAGGACACGAACGGCAACAAGAAACTCGACACCAACCTGTTCGGCTACCCCAAAGAACCATTCGGTTTTTCAAACAATGTAAAACCCAAACTCTCTGCGCCCGGGTTTACCGACTGCCGCGTCACCCTCAGCGGCAATAAACGCATCACCATCAACACTCTTGACTAACACCACCATGAAAGAAATCGCATTGATCACGGGCGCCTCGGGCGGCATTGGCTACCAACTCGCCCTTATGTTTGCTCAAAAAAATATTCCCCTGCTGCTCGTGGCCCGCAACGAATCGCAGCTGCTGCAACTCAAGGCCGAAATGGAAAAAACGTATGGCACCACGGTGTACTGCCTCGCAGCCGACCTCTCCACCAGTGACGGTGTTGCAGCCATACACGAGTATGTGCGGACAAACTACCTGCGGGTTACCTACCTGGTGAACAACGCGGGCTTTGGCGACTATGGCTCTTTCGTAGAACGAAGTATGGAAAAGTATGGCGAAATGCTGCAGCTCAACATCGTTAGCCTCACCGAACTTACCCACCACTATGCACGCGGCATGGTGCAGATGGGCAAAGGAAGAATCTTAAACGTGGCCTCCACTGCAGGCCTGCAGCCCGATCCTTACTTTGCCGTCTATGGCGCCACCAAAGCGTATGTGATCAGCCTCACGGAAGCCCTCCACAAAGAACTCGAAAACACCGGAGTCACCACCACCGTGCTCTCGCCCGGCCCCACGCAAACCGAGTTCATGGCACGCGCAGACATGGCAGACGCCAAGCTATACGCAGCAGGCGTAATGACCGCGGCCGAAGTAGCGCGCATCGGGTTCCGCGGCATGATGGCGGGCAACCTGCACGTCATCCCCGGATTCAAAAACCGCGTGCTCGGTTTCTTCTCCAGCATCACGCCCTCCGGATCGCTGCGCCTCGCCATCTCAGCCGGTATCATGGGCAGAAAAAACAAAAAATAGAAACGTTCCGGCAGCCTTTCAGATTTTTTCTGGGGCATGCGGGCTGGGCCCCTGCTTATTGTTGGTCTCCGACCAACAATCTCCACCTCCTTCGTAGCGGAGTCACCCACCTTGATGACTCCGCGTATAATGAACCGTGAAAGAAACCTCGGCCCTTGGTGTTGGGCGTAGACAAAGTGGGCGGTCTCACCAACAAGTATGATCGGCTTTTGCTCACCCTTCATGGTGTGTTAAAAATACCCAATCTGTGTCGTTATTTTCATAAAACCTTAAGTTAGCCACAAAGTCCGAAGCGGCACTCTGCGGAAAACAAAAGAATCATTCCTTCTTTCATCAGAACAAAATTAACGAAAGCACCAGTTATCTGAGTTCATTTCGTTTGTTGGTGAGCCACAACGCTACTACTTGCCCACAACACCAACAAAAGCAGAGAAGTTTGGATAGAGAAGGGTGGGCGGGGTGATTTGAAGATGGATTGATCTTAAAATAAGTGAGAGTCGTTAAATTTTCATTAAATTTGATTACATGAAATAGTCAAAATGATGCGTACAACCACCAACAGTATCATAATCATGGCTATTCGATGTGAGCACAAAAAAAGAAGTATTAATACATGAACATTCAAGAATTAAAACCCGGGTTCAGTAACTTACAATTAGAGTTGCTAAAACTCTATGCCAATGGTATTTCAGATCAACAATTGATTGAAATAAAGTGGCTATTGGGCAAGTACTTTGCAGAGAAAGCAACTACCGACATGGATCAGCTCATTAAAGAAAAAGGTTTGTCAGAAAGCGACATAGTGGAAAAATCAAAAGAACATCATCGCAGTGCAAATCGTAGTTGATACTAATGTATTCATCAATATAATTGGCACAAAATCTCCGTACCGCTGGATATTCGACAAGATCATTTCTGGAGAGTTCAGTTTGTGCATTAGTAATGACATTTTCTTTGAATACTGGGAGGTATTAGAAACTCAAAAAAATTCCAAGATTGCTGAAAATATTGTAAATTTTTTGGCCATTATTCCATCCGTTAAATTGATCACACCATTTATAAAATGGGAATTGATCGTGGCGGATCCAGACGATAATAAATTTGTTGATTGCGCCATTAGTGCTGGAGCCGAGTGCATCATTACCCACGATGCACATTTTGATATTCTGAAAGCGACACCTTTCCCTGCGGTAAGAATTCTTTCTCCCGAAGAGTTCAAAGAGATTTACGAGCTTACCGTTAAGACGAAATATGATTAGTAAAAATATTTTTCAAAGAATATTTTTTGCACTCCTCCGCGGCTGACCTAAATTTAGGAAGTAAACAATTGATGGCATGGAGATGCACCACCTAGGTTTCCGTTCCAAGCCAGGCGAGGCGCATCGGCTTACTCATTCTATCATTTGCCCAGATACTCCAAGCTAGATATGAATGATTTTAGTTAGGTTTGTTTTATGGTAAGTACAAGCGGACGCTTGGGCTAGATGGGGGCATTGCTGCAGTTGTACGAAAAACATTGAACAATTACCAACGGATTTAGTTAGCACCTTACTGATAATAAATAGCAATAATCTTCTTAGCCATGTTCAATTTCGCAAAGAGCCGCACTTTTCACACGTTAGTAAGTGTTGTTATTATTTTGTGCTCCATCACATTAGGAGTAGAAACCTTTTATCCTGAACATCAGGGCGTATTTGATGTGCTGGACATTTTATTTACGACCTTTTTCACTGTTGAAATTATTATCCGACTGGTGGCAGAGAAAAACCCAATACAGTTTTTCAAACTTTTCTCATTCAAGAACAATAAGATTGTGATAGACGAGGACGGTGTTTGGAATTGGTTTGACTTTACGATTGTGGTGGTAAGTATAATAAGCTTGTTTGGCCACTTATTCGAACATCCAGAATTTTTGGTGGTAAGCAGGTTGTTTAGGGTGTTGCGTGTACTTCGGCTATTAGAAGTGAGTACCGAACTAAAAGCAGTCGAGCGAAAAATCGTTTCTATAGTGCCTACCATTTTTTCGTTTGCGCTATTGTTGGGAATCCTGCTTTACATTTATTCGATAATTGGAATTTATTTATTCTCACATCATCGGTATGAGAATGCGGATTTCACCACATTGGGTCATGCGTTCATCACACTTTTTCAATTGATGACCTTGGATGGCTGGAGCGATATGATGTATTCTGCCAGTGCGAGTTATAATGATAGCTGGTTGATTAAGTCCTATTTTATAAGTTTTGTTGTGCTTACTGCCATTGTAAGTTTTAACGTCTTTGTTGCGGTATTGACTTCACAAGTTCATGAAAAATTAATGGAGGATCAAAAGATGAATAAAAAGCAGATCACACAACTTGAGGACGAAGTGTTGGAGACGGGGGAGGAAGTACAAGCTGGATTTAAAGAGGTTCTCAATGAGCTAAAGAAGTTGAGAGTTGACGTGAAGACGTTACAAGATAGGTTGGAGGATAAAAAGGAGTAGTTTCAAGTGTGATCTAGTGAAACACAAGCAGACGCTTGTGCAAGATTAAGTCGTGAATTCGAGATTGATCGAAATTTAGGATTGTTGGTCGGAGACTAACAATAACTGGGGTCGGTCTACATACTATTGACTATATTGACTATCGTTTTCGCTTTAATTTTATGGAGATAAAAGAAACTAGAACAACTAACGAAATAGAAGAGATCACACGATTGATCGCACTAGTCACTTTAATTGTGATCGTTTTTGGGTACGGAAGTTTAAGTTTATACTATTACAAATGGGGTATAAGTATAAGCAGTTATGTTGATGCTTCTGAAATCTTATTAGCCTTCACATCATATTTTTATGAAATCTTATTATCATTAATCTTGTGCTTTTTTTATTTCGGAGCATTGGTAATCACTCACCATTGGGGAAAAAAGGCAAAGACGGGAGAAGAAAGTAGTGATAGTCCTGTCATTTCTCAGTCAATTCAAAAGAAAAGAAAAGTTTTTCTAGTGCTTTCTAAAGTAGTGTATTTTGTTGACAAATTATTGCCCTTTCTTTTTATCGTACTATACATATTCATATTAAGTATACATAATAGTCGGAATGAAGATCGTATTATAGAAATTCTAGGAAAACGGGATTTCGCTCTTGAATACGCAGCAGTTTTTCTTCTATTGCCAATAGGAGCAATTTTTCTATTTTATCGGGCTTATTTTATTAAAGAAAATTTGAACAAATTTTTTCGTATTGGATTTTTGGTATTTGGTTCGATATATTTTTACCAAATGATTGACCTTAAATATATTTTAACGAAGAATGAAATACTAACTAAGGACGTTGAATTGGTTTTAGATAATGGTAAGATGATAAACACAAAAACAGATTCTCTTATATTCATCGGATCAACCAGAGCGTATCTTTTTTTTAGTGAAAAGACGAAGCAAAGGGCAGGGAAAATCAGAATCATACCTTTTGCAAGGGTTTACGAACACAAAATTAGTCGATGATTGAGCTGTACCACCCGACCAACATAGAACGTCCTGATCCGTTTTCAGTTGGAACGGTAGTCAGGATCAGGAAAACTGGTCAATTCGCTTTGATAACGTCCTTCTTCTATTTGAAAAACAAAAAAGACTTTTTACATTATCTTGGAAAAATAGAAGGTAGGGGTGAAGGTGAATACGCTCTTTACCACCAAGATTTAGAACTTGAGTGTTTGCCCGAAAATTGAAATTTAGTTTTTTGTAACCTTTGGAAAAAGCATTGATCGTAATTTCAAATAGTTGTAAGCTATCTTTAATTTTAAGATATATGAATATTCCGGATACCTCTGACCCACCTATTCCGGGAATTACCTCACCCATGTATTCCGGGAATAGTCTGACCCACTTATTCCGGGAATCATCTGACCCGGGTATTCCGGGAATGGTTTGACCCACCTTATGGATTGA
>JAJTGQ010000088.1 GCA_021299455.1 Flammeovirgaceae bacterium
GTTAAAGTCACACCAATCATGGACAAAGCTTTTCTTTCAATTTCTTTTTGATAAGAATATTTCACTCTATTCCCGCATTACCCGAAATGAGCGTGGCAAAGTGAAACTCACCGATGAGAGCAAGCCAGATCTAGAGATGGTTCGAGAGACTGTTTAACATCAGGCTTTAAAGTCCAATATTTCATTTACGTTTTCTTTGATCTTTGCTGCCAAATCATCAGTTGGCAAATCGTTCACGTCCATTCCGAAAGGGTCTTCGATCTCCTCTGCAATCAACTCAACGCTCAATAAAACGAATGTAATAATCACAACAATTGGAATGGTGATAAATCCGGATGTGGTGACGAAAGCGAAAGGTAATGTAATCACATAAAGAAAAATAAACTGCTTGAAATACATCGTGTAAGAATAGGGAATAGGTGTGTTCTTGATTCGCTCGCAGGCACCTAAGATCTCGGAAAACTCCTTCATCTCTCTATCTAACAACAGCAACTGATCACCTGTAAACACACCCTTTTTATAAAGCAGATTAACGCGCTGATAAATCAGCGAAGACAACCTGTTGGGAATATGTTTTGCTCCCTCCAAATCTTTAAGTAGGACAGGATCAATGCCCACCCAATTCGCTGCGTTTACGCCTTTGCGTAAATGTTCCTTTACTGAGACTACAAAATGGGGAATCATGTCGCTAAACCATTGTCGATTTTCTAAGTCATCATTCTCTAAGAATGCATTTAGCTTCAGAGCAAAATTACGGGTATTGTTCACCATGCTTCCCCAAAGCTTACGCCCTTCCCACCAACGATCATAAGCGGTGTTAGTCCTAAATACCAGAAAGAGACCTAACACTATTCCAAGCAATGAATGCATTGCAATAGTAGTTTTGAAATCACTTTCGTGAAAGCGCAAAATATCTAATAGCACATAACAAAGTATGGCCGTGAAAATCGCCATGAAAACAAGCGCGGGCGTAAGCGTGCGCATAACCGATCGGCTATACGCATGGAAGATGACGGATAACCAGGCTTTAGGGTTGTAGTTAATCATTCAAAAAAATTTGGCATCGAAGATAGACAAGAAAAGCATACACCACACCGGTTCATATCATAACAAAAACTCCATTAACTTTGCTGTTTTAGCTCTTATGAAATTCCTCCGTAAAAAACATTCCGATCAAACTCTTCAAAATCTTTACGAACGGCTAGTAAAACCTCGTCTGATCGAAGAAAAGATGCTGATCTTACTTCGCCAAAGTAAAATCAGTAAATGGTTTAGTGGGATTGGCCAAGAGGCTATTTCGGTGGGCATCACAGCCGCGTTAGAAAAAGACGACTACATTCTTCCAATGCATCGCAACCTGGGCGTTTTTACAGGTCGGGACATGCCTTTTGAAAAACTGTTTGCACAGTGGCAGGGCACGCAAAGTGGCTATACCAAAGGCCGAGATCGCTCTTTTCACTTTGGTACCAATGAGCACCACATTGTAGGAATGATTTCACACCTCGGCCCGCAGAATGGCGTAGCGGATGGCATTGCGCTTGCGTCCAAATTAAAAAAAGAGGGAAAAGTAACCATTGTTTTTAATGGCGATGGGGGCACGAGCCAAGGCGACTTTCATGAAGCGGTGAATGTTGCAGCCGTGTGGGACCTTCCTGTGATTTTTGTCATTGAAAACAATGGATATGGATTGTCGACACCCAGCAGCGAACAATTTCGTTGCAAACAATTTATAGACAAAGCAATTGGCTATGGAATTGAAGGAGTTCAGGTAGACGGAAACAACGTTCTGGAAGTATACGACAAAGTAAAATCCTTGGCCGACAGTATGAGAAAAAACCCGAGGCCAATATTGTTGGAGTGCATAACGTTCCGGATGCGGGGGCATGAGGAAGCAAGTGGCACTAAGTATGTCCCTAAGAAATTGATGGAAGAATGGGCTAAAAAAGATCCGGTTGAAAATTTTGAAAAGTATTTACTAGATGAAAAAGTAATTGATCAAAAGTGGGTGGATGCCCTCCGCAAAAAAATAAAAAAAGAAATTGAAGAAGGGCTGGCTACTGCCTTTGAGGAAACACACCCCGTAGCAGATACAGCAACAGAATTGAATGATGTAAATGCTCCGTTTGTTCAACAAGTGATTGAGCCTCTATCAGAAAAGAAAAGTGAGAAACGGTTTATAGATGCTATCAGCGATGGCCTGCGACTAAGCATGGAAAAGCATTCCAATTTAGTATTGATGGGCCAGGACATTGCCGACTACGGTGGCGTATTTAAAATTACAGAAGGCTTTGTAGACAAGTTTGGCAAAGACAGAGTTCGCAACACGCCCCTCTGCGAAGCAGCCATTGTTGGCTCGGGGTTGGGCCTTTCTATCAAGGGGATGAAAGCTATGGTAGAGATGCAATTTGCCGATTTTGTTACCGAGGGCTTCAACCAGATAATAAATAATCTTGCAAAAATTCATTGGAGGTGGGGTCAAGCAGCAGACGTAGTTGTTCGTATGCCTACAGGCGCAGGCACCGCTGCGGGGCCATTTCATTCGCAAAGCAACGAAGCATGGTTCTTCCATACGCCAGGCTTGAAAATTGTGTATCCATCCAACCCGTATGATGCGAAGGGTCTATTGTGCGCTGCGCTTGAAGACCCTAATCCGTATTTGTTTTTTGAACACAAAGTTTTATATCGTTCGGTAAAAGATGAAATACCTGACGATTATTACACAGTTGAGATCGGCAAAGCCAAACTGGTAAGTGAAGGGACTCATCTTTCTGTTATTACCTATGGCATGGGCGTTCATTGGGCAAAAGAAATTTTACAAACCATGCCGGAAGTCAGCGCTGATGTATTGGATTTGCGCACGTTACTGCCGTGGGACAAAGTTGCTGTAGAACAGACGGTGAAGAAGACGAATCGTATTTTGATCCTGCACGAAGATACGCTGACAGGGGGTATTGGAGCCGAAATATCTGCGTGGATCAATGAGTATTTATTCAATCATCTTGACGCGCCAGTTATGCGCGTTGCAAGTTTGGACACAGCCATCCCTTTTGCTCCTACGCTGGAAAACAATTTCTTGCCGAAAGGAAGATTAAAGGGAAAAATCGAAGAGCTGCTTAAATATTAATCATTTCATTGATCTTATGACAAAACAGCAGGAGTGAAGTGGGGGTTCTGGAGGCATTTTTTGTTAGCTTTTTTCCTTCAACTTCACTCTTCCCTCTTCTTTTAATGCCTTACTAATAATCCACTCCATTTGACCATTTGTGCTGCGAAATTCATCGGCTGCCCATTTTTCTACAGCCTTTAGTGTTTCAGGATCTAATCGCAGAACAAATGGTTTTTTCTGTGCCATAACTTACCATCACTGATTAAGTGTTCCGGTATTGATAACTGGATTGACATCTTTGTCAGCACAAAGCACAACCATCAGGTTACTTACCATGGCCGCCTTTTTCTCCTCATCCAATTCAATTATGTTCTGCTCTTTTAAATGTTCCAATGCCATTTGAACCATACTTACAGCACCTTCCACTATTTTGAATCGAGCCGCCACGACTGCTGTTGCTTGCTGCCTTCTTAACATAGCCCCAGCAATTTCGGGAGCGTACGCTAAATAGCCAATCCTTGCTTCGATTACATAAATCCCCGCGATGTCCAATCGATTCCTTAGCGTTTCCTCTAGTGCTTGATTAACCTCCGTATGACCCGATCTCAGCGTCATCTCCGCATCATTGTCAAAATTATCATAGGGGTACATTCCTGCCAACGTGCGTACCGCAGCATCGCTTTGAATCCGCACAAAGTTTTCATAGTTGTCCACTTCAAAAGCAGCTTTGTAAGTATCCTTTACCTGCCAAACCAAGATTACTCCGATTTGGATCGGGTTTCCGACCTTATCGTTCACCTTGATTTTTTCGCTATCAAAGTTGCGCGCACGAAGAGAGATTTTTTTTCGACTAAACAGCGGATTCACCCAAAAGAATCCGCTTGACTTCACTGTGCCACGGTAATCGCCAAACAGCACCAACACCATAGAGCTATTCGGGTTCAAAAAGAAGAAACCGGGCATTGTCATAATACCCGTGAAAACGAACAAAATAAAAAATGGACTCCGTGCTGCAATCAAACCCGCTATTCCCAATGTCAAAATGCCAAAACAGATCAAAATCATCAAATAGCCAGAGGCGGGCGAGTAACTTTTTTCGTTATTCATATATATGATATTAAAATGATATTATATCAATATTACGCACAAAATGACGAAAGGGTTTAGAATATTCAGTTTTTTTTTAAACCCGGGATTCGCTGTCGCCAAATCGCTAGACAAGATTCAGGGAAATCGCTTTTAACATTTTAGCACCAAACTTCTGTAATCATCATCCAATGCAGCGGTCAACCGTTTTGATCGTTTGGACATTTTGGTGGATTTCTCTTTGTCCAACAAA
>JAJTGQ010000066.1 GCA_021299455.1 Flammeovirgaceae bacterium
GATGAAAAAGCTTAAACTCGACCCTAACCTTCATCAAAGCCAGAATCTCTATTTCGAGACGTCTGTTGAAAACAAGGCCAACAAGGTGCTTGATCTTCCTGAAGAATGGATCAGTCAATTCAATTTACTGGGCGATAACCTCGGAGTAAAAGTAGAGTAGGACTAGGAGCCTGGGGCTTAGGACCTTGGACTATCATGGCAGCTTAAGGATTTGAGACTTTTTTTTAAATAAAGGTTGTGCTTCATGATACAGATGATTCCTTTTGCTCACCTAATCTTCCCCCAGTCATCTTCCACTCTTTCTACACTCTCGAGCCCAAGTAGCTATTGATTACCTTAACGCTAGTAAAAAACTGGCGAAGCCAACCAAAAAGGACTTTCAACTTAATTCGGAGAAGGCGGAGAATTAAAAAGTTTAATTGGCGTTGCTATTGCTAAAAGTGGAGTTGTCTGTACAACCAATTTTCAAGACAATAAAATTCTTAAAATGGCAAATAAGTGATTTGGTTTCGGTACCATAAACTGTATCGATAATGGTGTCCGCTCAGCAAGGAAAATATTCAGCTTAAAATTGATCGTGATGCTAAAGAGATAACCCCACAATGGTCTTACGCATAAGAAGGATTGATGACTAATCTTGACTATTTGATTTCTACAAATAGTTATCTTTGCACCTTATTCGGGAAATTAAAATAACCAACAACCCAATTTCATGAAGTTCTCTTTTCAATGGCTCGCCATCGTCATCCTTATTTTAGCGGTCGCTGTTCTCTATGCGCAACGATTTACAGACACTCAGAAAACTGTTTATGTCGACTCCAATAAGCTAGTCAATGGCTACAAAGGCATGCAAGACGCCAAAAAAGCATACCAACAAAAGGCCACTCAATGGAAAGCAAATGTAGACACGCTCACGTCAGAACTCCAGGCGGCCATCATGAAGTATGAAAAAGAGGTAGGGACTATGACCCCTAAAGAGAAATCTTTGTCACAAGAGCTTCTAAGACAAAAACAAAAGCAGTTGGGAGAATTTCAACAAGCAATGAATACCAAAGCACAACAAGAAGATGGGCAGATGACCACGCAAGTGATTACCCAGATCAATGCCTATCTTAAAAAGTATGGGAAGAAGAAAGGATACCGCATCATCTTCGCGGCTACAGACTATGGCAATATTGCCTATGCCGAAGACGATATGGACATTACAGAAGAAGTGTTGGAGGGTCTTAACTCGGAATACCAGGGAAAGTGACCAAGCGGATTACAACCGTCTATCTACACTCCGATGACTATCGGCTATCGACCATGAACTATCGACCGACTAAGCAATCCACAAATGATCTTTAAAGTATTGCCATTTTTGCTAATAGCACTGTTGATAGGCTGCAAACCCAAAAGTTTCTCTACTGAAAAAGAATTGATTGCCTATATACAAGACGAAGAAAATGGACTGAAGGTGACCAATGACGTGGGCGATTATAAAGTTGCTGTTACCTACCGCCCTACCGATTTGTTGATCAAACAAGAGGTAGGGGAGAAGCCCGCGAAAGAAGCCATTGAAAAAGCAAGGAATAAATACCAAAACTATTATTACTTCATACTTAGCCTCTCTAAATCGGGTAAAGAAGCACTCGATCAATCGCAGGGCTTTGGCCAGTACAGCGAAATGGTGCAACAACTTTCCTTTAGGGTGCCGGAGTTTGTTAATATGACTACCAGTGCGAGTGACACCATCCCGGTAGCCGATTTTATTTTAAACCGCACGTATGGATTAAGTAGTTCAACCGATGTGCTCGTTGTGTTTAATAAAGAGAAGACCATAGATCAAAAATGGGTTCAATTTAATCTCATTGAATTTGGAATGAACCTGGGCAATAGTCGTATGCGGTTCAAAGTCAAAGATTTAAAGGACTGCCCTAAGTTAAAACTTTGACGCATGTAAGTTTTACGTGCTTTTGTAACTCAAATTAAATTATTAATTTATAGGGGTTTTGTTTTATTGCTTTACCAAAAGCCGAAGCCTTAAATGATTTCCTCACTCCGCAAACTAGCGCGCCCTTGGGCTGTTGTTTTTATTCTTGCCAACCTTCTTAATGTTTTAGCTCCCACCATTTCCTGGGCATTGACCTCCGGCCCCACAGCTCCTGAGGCAACGAGTTTTGAGCCAGTGGATACTACTGACTTGGTTAACTTAGCCACAGGTGATTTTACTTACAACATACCTTTGCTCGAAGTACCAGGGCCGGCTGGTGGTTATCCTTTGTCATTATCTTATCATGCTGGCATACAACCCAATGAAGATGCTAGTTGGGTGGGGTTGGGTTGGACGCTGAATCCTGGGGCAATAAGTAGATCGGTAAATGGCTACCCGGATGATCAGTTGGGTGCTGTAAGAAAAAGAAACGATTACAATGCCGGTAGTGAGAGAAGCACATTCTCTGTTGGTGTTGGTGTGGCTGGGGCAACATTCAATCTATCAATTTCGAATGACAGTAATCTAGGGCTAGGCGTTGGAACCTCTATGAGCGTTGGCACTTCATTTGGTGTAGGCGGTAAGCATGGGGGAATAGGAATAAATGCATCGGTCGGTGCCGGAAATGATGGCTATGGAAATTCGTATGAATATGGAGATGCAAATGCGGGTGCTACGTTTGGGGGCAAGGGATGGGGTGGAGGCATTGGTTTTGGCACTAATGGCGCCCAGGGTCAAATAGGCCTAACGGTAGCGAAAGGTACTAATAGCGCATCGGTTGGTGTATCAACTAACTTTCAAACTGTAGGCGGTTTTGTGGGTCTTTCTAATGGCACAACTGGTGTTTCGATTTCATCAAATGGGTTGAAAGCTTCAATGAGTGTAGCGGGATTTTCGATACAAACAAATAACAGCCGTGCTGGAAATGTTACTACAGAAAGTTGGGGCATCTCTACCCCCCCAATCCCGATTGGGCCATTTACGTTGACATTGGGCTATAATTACGTTCGCTATTATTCTGATGAAACAAATAATGTGAATGTAATTGGCACCTTGAACGCTTCTAGCACAAATGGAAAAAATCCCGATGATTGGTCATTTGACTCTTATGCTCTTTTAGACCCGGATGCTGAGGGGGGCGTGATCAAGAACAACGACCCAGACAAATCAAAAGGCGGCAGTTTTCCTGCGTACGATTCTTATCAAGTAAATGCACAAGGGCTTGGAGGAAGCATTCAACCGTATATTTTTGACAAGGGTACTTTGTTCAGGCAGAACCTAAAAAAGCCAAGTGGTTCAGGGTACATTATCAAATTTTTGGGACCTTCCGCCTCTAACTATTTTGAATTCAACAACCCTGTGAAATTTCGCTTCAAAAATGATTTTTCAAATTCTCTAAGTTATGAATCTGCCAACTTAAGGGTTAATTCTATTGGTGGGATTGCCGTGCAGACAGAGGCTACTACTACACCATCTGAAGGTTATAATGCAGGAACATCTCACCTCGCAGGCTCAAAACATGTAGAATATTTTACCAACCAGCAGATAAGGAATGGCATTGCAAAAGCAAAGGGTTTTATTGATGTCAGGCCACAAAACGAAAGAGTCACCGTAAGTTACTTAGGCAATGGCACATTTGACATTTCAAATCAAATTGGCGGGTTTATGGTTACCAATGAAAGCGGAGTAACTTATCATTACGCACTTCCCGTTTACGCATATGGACAAGAGAGTAAGTATTTTAAAACAGGAAAAGAAAATTCGGAATATCAAACAAATACCGAAAACCATCCTTATGCCTATACTTGGTATTTGACTGCCGTTACAGGCCCTGACTATGTGAATAGAAATTCAGCGGGAGATGGCACGATAAGTAAAGATGATTGGGGCTATTGGGTAAAATTTGCTTATGGCAAGCACTCCGACTACAATCAATCGGCATCTTACAATCAGGCAGAAGATTATATCTGGAGGAATCCTATTGAAGGCACGAATAAAGATATCGATCAAGAGGTTGAGAGCTATTCTTATGGTAAAAAGGAGTTGTATTATTTGAGCACGGTAGAAACTAGTACACACGTAGCTTATTTTGAGACTAGTACAAGATTGGATGGTAGAGGGGTCATTGATGGCAAATTAGGTGGTTTCAATCCTAAATCATATCCATGCAACTGTGCGGTGGTTGACGAGAATGGAACGGTCAATTGCAGTTCGACTTGTTACACATACCCCGCCACAACAAAAAAACTCAACCGAATTTATCTTCTAAGCAGAAGTGATTATGAGAGCCTTGAAGGTCTTGGCGCAAAATCCATTCGCATCATTGATTTTGATACAGATTACTCCCTGGCACCTGGCACAACAAACAGTTTTTCAAATAGTAACGTCAATGCCAAGTTTGGTAAACTCACTTTAAAATCTGTGAAGTTCAGGGGGAAGTCAGGGGCTGACATAATCCCGCCTACGAGTTTTCAGTACGAGAAAAACCCTGCTTTTAATAAGGATGCTTATGACATTTGGGGGCATTATAAATCTGATTATGGTCCGAATCAAAATGATAATTTGGCACATATGGTATCGAATAATTCATCAAAGGATGTTGATGCATGGTCTTTAAGTGCAATCAAAACTAGTTTAGGAAGTGCAATAGGCATAACATACGAGAGTGACGAATATGGTAAGGCACCTCTGGCTAAACAGCAAATACTTAGAATTAAGAATGTAGAGGTTGTTGGAACTAATCAATACAAACTCACATTTCACGAAGTCTTAGACTTAACCAATGAGGTTAAGGTAGGTACAAAGATTGGCATCAAATTCTTTGGAGAGTTTACATATAAAAATGGTGTATTAGACGTACATGGCGTTAAAGGTTGTAGGATGCGATACCCCGATCGTAAGACAGGTGTTCGGTTTGAATCGGAGAACTGCATTGTGAGCACCTGCAATATTGACCACATAGTCATCACCAGCCAAGATCTTACCAATGATATCAATCGGACTAAGATCGCTACAGGAAGTACTTACGTATGTTGCAGTAGCTACTGCTCAAGCACCAATTATTATTGGACTGACATAACTGTCAGCTTTCAGGGATTCCCGGAATCAATCTGGGGAGGCTTTCTAACTAAAGTATTTGACTCAAGTTACACTACTTTTGGTGGAGGTTTGAGGGTAAAAAGAATCGAAGTGAAATCGGAAATAATTCGGTCCTCAAATTTTTCTTACGCGTTAGGAACTACTTCATATGAACCTTTTGGAATGTTACCCCCTATTATTGATGTAGGCCCTGGATACATTCCATCAGAATCTACGGTTAAAGAATTCAAGGGTTTTATCGTTGATGAATACTCTAAATTAATCCACTTGGCCAGAGAAGTACCAGGGCCGGGCGTGATTTATGGCTCAGCTACAGTTGAAGAAGAAATCCTCAACGAAGGGGAGACACTTCCTACCAAAATTCCAGGAAAGAAAGTATACGAATTTCAAACATTTGATGAAGAATTTATCAAACGTATAGGGATTACTTCTTTGCAAGATCCACCTTACACTGCTAATTGTGTTTCCGTGGTTACGGGTCAATCGGTTGGCACAGGTTGCCCAAGTGGATCTGTGCCACCTTTCCGGTGTTTTGACCAATATGGAAATCAGATAGGTTGTGGTGTTGTTCCATCAAGAGCTCTTTCTCCATTAACACTTAAGGATTTTTCCGCTTGGGTAGGTGCATTGAAAAAAGTCACAACCTACGGTACAAACAATCAAATATTGAGTGAAGTAGAGAACCGTTATCTCCATGACAATAAAACAACAGATCAATTTGCGTCTGATCTAAAATCTAAATTCAAAAATCAAGGCGTAGTCTCGCAGGTTTTTGGCGAATACAGGATTGCCGATGATGTCGCCATGCCAATTGTGAGCAGGCGCGATGAATACCCATTGGTTTCTATAGGGCAAGAAAGTAGGGATTATAAAACAGGCATCACCACATCTACAGAGAACCTAGCGTTCGATTTTTACACAGGTAATCCCACAAAAGTTCTGTCAACAGATGGATATGGAAATTATTACGTGGCTGAAACCATTCCCGCCTACTCAATACCAGAATATTCAGGGATGACAGCGTCTCAAATAGCTGGTAACTTTTCTGGAATGGGATTGAAAGTAAATAACCCCAAAAACAAAAACATGCTTACGCAATCAGCAGGCAGCCTTACGTATAAAGTCAATTCAAATTACAGGACAAACCAGACCGATGCCAACAAACTCGCCCTCGTCTCGGCCAACGCCCAAACATGGTCAGATCAAACTGACGTGATGGGGGTTGCTGGCAATAATCGAGCAGCGAAGCAAACTGGCGTCTGGCGTATGAAGTCTTCGTTTTCCTTTGTAGGTGACAGTTACACTGCAATGAGCAACGATGGGCTTTTGCCATTGCCGAACTTTACGCCATTCGATGCGTGGGCAAACAATGCTACAACTACCAACGGTTGGCAAAAGAACTCAGAGGTAACACTATACGATTACAATTCACACGCCATCGAAGCAAAGGACATTAATGAAAAATTTGCCGCCACTAAATTCTCTTTTGACCATGCTCAGGTCTTTGCTACGGCTGCGAATGCCGAGTACGATGAGATAGCTTATTCGGGAGCAGAGGAGGAGCCAAAGGTCGATCAATTCGGCTTACTAGCCTTTGGTGGTGGTGTGTATTGCTTTGGTACGCGTACAAACGGGATGGCGCATACAGGATCCTACTCGGTAGGTCAAGAACCCAACGCCCCTGCATTTAAGTATTACTTTTATCCTAATGTAAAAAATTACACGGTTAACTTCTGGAGTTCAGCACCGCTGGCAAAGGTGAAGTATAAGATCGGGTCGAACTCGCCTGTTTCAATAGATGCGACTAAGGTCGGAACGGCTGGGGCCTGGCACCAAATGAAAGCGGACATTGTAGTGACAGACTCTTCTGACCCAATGGAAATATGGTGTGAGGCAAGTACCGGTCTCACCAATTTCGATGACTTCCGCATCCATCCTTACCAGGCCGCTATGACCAGCTACGTCTACAACAATTGGGGCGAGCTTACGCACATCTTAGACAACAACAACCTTTATACTGAGTATAAATACGATGGCATGGGCAGGCTGAAGGAAACATTTAAAGAAAGTTTTCAGGCCAATACACTGGGTGTGTCTAAGATTAGTGAGATCAATTACAATTATGGATTGAAGAATGCCACGCCTTTCAAAGTTACCATTTCAACAGAGGTGGCGACCAATACTTCAGGAGTTCCACAAATAGGCGGCAGTGGGGTGATAAGCCCAACTGTGCAAGTATTGCAGGGTGGTAATGCCACCATTAGCGCAACCAATCGATGCGACAACCTGACCACGCGCTTCTATGCAGATGGAAAATTGCTTTTGAACACTTACGGCTCTATGGTTACACTTTACGATGGAGCCAAAGCCTACATAGATGGAGGCGTGTGTAAACTCACCGGTGTACTAGGCGATCACACCGTGAAGGCAGAGTTTGAAGGCCCTGGACCTGCTCCTTTGATCCTTCACCAGGCGGATTGTGAGATGGACGGTGAATGTTATACTGGTATGTACATCTTGTCCACTTGGAGTAACGAATGTGGAATCTTCGTAGAAGAGTCAGGCTTAAGGATTAAGTCCCAGCTCCCAGACGACATAAGGAATACAGTGAATGATTGTACCAATTCAAATAATTCGGGTTGTTCAACGAGAGAAAGGCGATGAGAGCAAATATCTTTTTTTCCTTTGCGGTAGCCCTTTTGATAGCGGGTCTTTCCCCTGACACGTTGGCCCAATGCACGATCACGCCAAGTTCCGCCACCATGTGTGCAGGTAAGACTTATGGATTTAGTACCGATTCGGGTGGTAGCATTTTCACCTGGTATTTGAATGGCAGTCCTGTGCCGGGCTATACCGGCTCCTTTGCCTATATCACCTTCCCCAACACTTCTGGTAACCAGTCTTATCAGGTATCTGTGGCAGTCAGTGGTGACAATGGGGGAGGAGGAGATGGCGGAGATGGGGGTGGCCGTGGAGGTTTACAATTACAAGCTGTGAGGTTTTTTACTGACTACTGCACTCCACCAGCCATCAATGTAAATGTATCGGGTAGTTATTCTCCATGGCAAGCTACCGCGTCAACATCCGTTTTATATGGATTGGGCGATGTCACCTTATCCACAAACACTGCGGTGCCTGCCGATCAACATCAATACCTTAGCTGGCGCTCCAATCCAATCGGCAATTGGGCATCCGGCCCCACATTTACTGCTACAGGCATCACCACATCCACCACATTCTATTTAGACTACAATGGCCCGGAGTGTTATTTAGGCTCACAGGTATATGTTTCAGTAGAGCCACCCCTTTGTCCTATTACAACCAACGCCACTTCGTTTTGTGTGGGCAATACCTATTTGTTTGATACTTCAGCCACGGGTTCCTCTTATACCTATCGTTGGTATGTGGGGGGGGTACTAGTAACTAACGTTGCCACAGGCTATAACACCGGGTCGTCTGCATCCATTACCTTTACTCAGGCTCTAGCTGGAAACCAGACCATTTCAGTAATCCCAATCGAAGACACCGGTGGTGGTGGTGATGGTGGTGGTGGTGGTGGTGGTGATGTCAGGAGTATCGCACAATTTGCTGTACAAAGCACCGGCCTCAACTGCACTCCTCAAGCGATTACCGTTACTGTCAACAATGCAACCACTCTCTCAGCACAGGCCTCTACAACAAACCAAGTTGGACCAGGTACTGTTCGTTTATTTACCCCAACAAATATTCCGGGAAGTGAAACGAGTTTCCTGAGATGGACATCCAATCAAAACCATTCCCTTCCAGCTGGTCAAACAGGTGTAGATGCTTATGTCGACAAAACCACAATTTTTACTTTATCTTATATCGGTTCTGGCTGCTATACTGGGCAGTCAATAACGGTAAATTACACCGACCCACCTTGCACCATTTCATCGAATGTCACCTCATTTTGTGCGGGAAAAACGTATAACTTTCAAACTTCTGCAAACGGAAGCGCTTTCAGATGGAAAATTGATGGCGTTGATGTACCTGGCTACACTAGTTCTTCTTCTGCTTCAATAAATTTTCCAAGATCTGGTACATTCACAATCTCGTTTGAAGCAAACAATGATGGAGGGGATGGAGGGGATGGAGGGGATGGAGGTAGAGGGGGGGGCGGTGGCAGAAATAGGCTGGTGGCTACCACGGCTTCGAGTCTGGGATGCGTGCCACAGCCCCTGACCGTCAACGTAAATCAAAGTTCTCCTTTACAGGCAGAGGCCTCAAAAACAGTCATCTATGAAGGGGGAAGTGTTGACTTGTCAACATCTGCTCCAGTGCCTGATACTTACCTGAGTTGGCGCTCGACCCCGTCAGGGTATTATGCTCCCGTCCGTACATTTACAGCTACTAACCTTAGGGCATCCACCACTTTTTATCTTGATTACAGTGGCCCGGAGTGTTATCTCGGCTCACAGGTGTATGTTTCAGTAGAGCCACCCCCTTGCCCGATTACAACAAGCTCCACTGCGTTTTGTGTAGGCAAACCATACACTTTTAGCACCTCTGCCACAAGCACTTCTGGAGCCCCTTATACCTATGCTTGGTATGTGACTAATACCGCCACCGGCACAACAACTTCCGTTTCGAATATTAACACTGGTAAAAACATTAACTCGACTGCGTCAATTACATTTACTGGGGCTGGAACCCAGACCATTTCAGTAGAATTAATTGAAGACTCTGGTGGAGGAGATGGTGGTGGCAAAGTAAGAAATACTGCAAGACTGGGTGCGCAAAGCATCTTCACAAGTTGCACCCCGCAGGATATTGCAGTATCGGTCAGCAATACTAGCCCTATTAGGGTTGAAGCCTCTACAACAAACAAAGTTGGGCCTGGCACTGTAACGCTCTCAACTCCAGATGCCGCTTCTATCCCTGCTGATCAACAACAATATCTTAAGTGGACGTCAAGTACTGGACAAATAAAAACAGGCGCTATCGTGGATTTTTACGTGAGCAGTACAACCACATTCAACCTGAGTTACACCGGCAACGGCTGCTTTTCCCCCGGATCAGGTTTGACCGTTACTTATTCAGATCCACCCTGCTCTATTGAAACTGATGCTAACAATTTTTGTGTGGGAAGGGAGTACACTTTTTATTCTAACCAAAACGGTGGTTCGTACACCTGGTCTTTGAATGGGGCTCGTATCGGGAACGATAACAGTGTTGTAACACTAACTTTTTCCACGAGTGGGTTTCATGATTTGGAAGTTGCGTTTGACCCTAGCGGTGGAGGAGATGGTGGTGGTAGGGATGGAGTCAATCGAATTCCAGGCCAATCACAAGTGACGACCGCCTCCAGAAGTGAATGGTGCCGTGTTACCCGAACGATTGCTGTAGGAGAACTTTTGCCTGCGTTAGATTTATCCTCCTCTGCGAACGCCTTGTGCGATGGAGGCAGCGTAACGCTATCAGCTCCGGCATTAGGCGCAGTTCTAGATCATATAAAGCAACAATACCGCTGGAGATCTGTTCCTGCTGATTCCCGATTCAACGGCACTGGCGCCAGCCTTCAAGCAAACGGGTTAACCCAAACCACAAAATTCATTTTGGAGAATGCTAACATCTGTATTTTACCGGCCGAAAAAACAATTGAAGTGTACAACACCAACGTTAGCCCGCTGAGGGTAACCAATGGAGAATACCGCAATTCAAAGATAATCGTTCAGGCGCAAGGCAATGACTTTCAGCGTCATTATTGGCAAATAGCCCCCAATGCGAGTAGCCTCAATGGCACCGCTACTGACATGCCACTGCTCTCCGTAGTGGAGCCCTACAGCGCGAACGCCTCAGGCTACTATTATATCCGATCATATTTGCCCCCAGCCATTACAGGCACGACTGGCTGCTGGACGTCCCCTTCCAACGTGCTTCAGGTGCAAGTGGGTGTTGCTCCTCCACTTGCCAAAATATCTCAGATAAAAAGGTTTGGGTACAACGAATTGTACCTCACCAACGATGATGCCGAGCGAATCAGGCAATTGGCCACCTATCATTTTGTTACGGCAAGCGGCAGTGTTCTTAGCACGTTTTTGGATAAAAGCTCTATGTACGAAGAAAAAACGGTTTTCATCCGGGGTATCGACAACGCCAGTCAAACATGGGGCCCAATATTGCCGTTAACCATTCTATTTCGGGGAGACAACGACTTGAATTGGGTTCATACTAAAAGTTATGATGGCCTTGGCTCGTCCGTAACCAATGTCTTATCGGAAAGCAAAAGCTATTTTGACCAGCGAGGCCAATCCCTGCAGTCGCAAACAAAAACCTTCCATAAGCAAACGAGCACAGATGTATACAGACCTTATGTGTTTGCCTCGCAAGCTTTGAAAGATAAGTACGACAGAACAGTGGGTGGTACATTGTCGGCACCTATCGCATTGCCGGATTTTAGATACAGCTCAGGGTTTGCATTGAACACCGAGGGCAAGCCTCTCACCTACACTGATTTTGATAAGGCGGCTCCACTGAGCATCGATAAAAAAGGTACACTCGGTAATTATTATAGCGCGCAAAACCAATGGAACGAGAAGGATGTGCCAAACGCCAAGCGTTTATTTTCCCGTACCGATTTTTATGAAGACGGAACAGGGGAGGAGCGCAAGTCTGCACAGCCTGGTGATACACATTTTATTGGATCGGGCAGAGAAGTACTGAAGGGAACTTTCCCAGTTGGGAATAGCGATGCGCCTGGCGAAGACAATGAACTTACAGATTATTTGAATAAGCGTGCCATCATTTTTGGAGGCAGTGCATTAAAGAAAATAGAGGGTGTGCAAACGGTGGTACGCGATGAAAACGAACGCTTCGTTGTGAGTATAAAGGATAAATCTGGCAAAGTATTAATGACAGCAAGGAAAGGCACGAAGTCCTTCGCCACTTCCGTTTCATCCGATAAGATGGCGTACTTTTATGTATTAGGAGATCCTTCAACGTCCTTGGATCCGCATACACAAACACAGCGGGTCACGGTATCTGGTACGCCAAATTATCAGCTGGAGAATATCATAACAAATACGAGTATCACCCGATCTTCTAACGGTATTTATAATCTTTCACCTGGCTTTTATAGAGCGGTTGTGCTGACCACAGGATTATTGTACACCACAGATTCAAATGTTGTGAAGGTATCCTTTCGAAACTACTTCAGTGACATCGCCTATCAATTTTACAACGATGCAGGCAGGTTGGTGGTAAGTGTTTCTCCCAATGGGTATGAGCAGTGGCAAACCGCCATAGGGACGTCTGATCCCAATAACTTAAAAGCAATAGCGGCCTACCCAACAATTGATAAGAGTACACACACTTACAACCACCAAGGGTGGCTGCTCTCTATGACTGAGAAAGACGCAGGCACGACCAACTATCTTTATCGAAGGGATGGCAAGATTCGTTTCTCTCAAAATGCCGAGCAGTTGCTAACCAAGAAATATTCTTACACCAATTACGATGATCTCGGACGGCCTATTGAATCGGGCGAGTCTAGTTACCAAACAGCTAACTTCAATGACCTTAAAGTCAATTTAGAGGACAAAGGTTCTGACTGGATGGGGCAAAGTCCGGTAAAAAAAGATTGGGTACAGACGGGTTATGATTTTCCTGTTACCACTCCAGACTTTTCACCAATCCCTGGGTTCGCGCAGACATACGTACGTGGCGCAGTTTCGTTTACAAAGAATGCGAACACCAAAACTTGGTATAGTTATGACGAACTTGGCCGTGTAGTGTGGATGGCGCAACAGCCTACCACATTTCCCTATGCCTTTGTTACTCAATATGTATATGACTTTCTAGGCAATGTGTTGACTACATCTACAAAGGCATACAGTGGCAGTACTTCTCGTGATGCATTCTTCCATCACTATGAATACGACAAAAACAAACGGCTGGTAAAAGTCTCTACCAGTTTAGATGGCAACAAGAAAACCGTACAGGCCGAATATTTCTATTACCTGCACGGCCCTCTTAAGCGCGTGGTACTCGCCACCAACCTACAAGGAATCGACTTTGTCTACAACATCCACGGCTGGTTGACTCAAATCAATCATCCTGAGACCAGCAAGGATCCGGGAAATGATGGGGGGAGTGGAAGTTCAGTTCGCAAGGATGTATTCGGTATGGTGCTGGAGTATTACGAACGAACGATGATCCCTACTACAGCATCACTAGATCCGAATCAGTTCCATAAAATCAAAATACCAAATGCACAAGACGCTGCCACCGTCCAGACAGCTGTTATGATGGATCCCATTGAACTCTATCGGGCAAGCATGCGGCATGGAATTGAGGGGCTAAGGGACATGAATAGAAGTGCTGTGACAAGTGGTGGATCGGGGGGTGGGCAATAATTTTTAATTATGAAAGCAAGCATCATCACACTATTTCTTTTTTTTATCAGTCTGGTAGTCTCTACAGCGCAGATTTCAACACGCACCATAAAATGGAAAGTGAGTGGTGTTCAGGATGTCGTAGCGGGCAGGCCAACGGATCACTTCAAAGAACTGATTTCGACTCCAACAACGGTTGATTTCATTTCAAAGAATGGTGTATTGGCAGCATCAATCGCGGTGGTGGGAAGCAATGGCAGTTGGGATAACATAGATCAAGATGGCGGGGCTACACTAAAGATTGAGTCGGGGGCACAAAAAGGACAACTTATTTTTAAGAGGACAGGCGGAAAGTTTTTTATCACGATGATTATTTTGGAAGGCGCATCGAGGTCAATCTTTGATTTGAGCTGTAGTGGTTATGAGTTTATGACACCTTAAAAATAGTGTGAGATTAGATCAACGCGTTTTAGAAGTAAAAGAATGGTTAGCAAAAGAGAATAGTCGCCTTATATGAAGCACGCGATTTTTTGTATTTATCAACTCCGAACACGACACCCGCACCTGCTTGCGTCAATCGTTTGCATTTGCTCTTTTCTTTGTTCATCAGTGCTTTATGCTCAAGTACCTGCAGCTCCGACAGGGCTTTCTGCCACAACGAACTCGTCCACCCAGATCAATTTGACGTGGGCCGATGCTTCCACAAACGAAACAGGCTTTCAGATCGAGCGGTCGCTGACAACCGCGACAGGCTTTACGTTGGTCGGTACCACCGCTGCCAATGCTGTGTCGTTCGCCAACACCGGCCTTACCGCGGGCACCCGATATTTTTATCGGGTTCGATCCATCAATGCGGGTGGTACTTCAGCCTACACGGCCGAAGCGAATGCCACCACAGCGGTTGCTGCTCCGGCAGCGCCTACTACGTTAGTAGCAACAGCAGCCTCCGGCACACAGATTAATTTGACATGGGCCGATGCGTCCACAAACGAAACAGGTTTCCAGATCGAGCGATCTTTAACAACAGCTACAGGCTTTACATTGGTGGCCACAACGGCAGCCAATGCGGTATCATTTTCCAACACCGGCCTTACAGCAGGCACGCGGTATTTTTACCGCATCCGCGCGGTCAACGCCACAGGCAACTCTGCCTACACGGCCGAGGCAAATGCGACCGCCAGCTTAGTTGCTCCGACTACTCTGGCAGCCGTTGCTGCATCAGCGACTCAAATTAATTTGACATGGGTCGATGCCTCGGCAAACGAAACAGGTTTCCAGATCGAGCGATCTCTAACAACAGCGACAGGCTTTACGTTGGTAGGCACAACAGCAGCCAATGCAGTGTCGTTCTCCAACACCGGCCTTACAGCAGGCACACGTTATTTTTACCGCATCCGCGCGATCAACGCCACAGGGAACTCAGCCTACACGGCTGAGGCAAATGCCACCACGAGTTTGGTTGCCCCGACCACACTGGCAGCCGTTGCGGCATCACCGACTCAAATTAATTTGACATGGGTGGATGCGTCAGCGAACGAAACAGGTTTCCAGATCGAGCGGTCTCTAACAACAGCTACAGGCTTTACGTTGGTAGGCACAACTGCAGCCAATGTAGTTTCATTCGCAAATACAGGCCTTACAGCAGGCACACGTTATTTTTACCGCATCCGCGCGATCAACGCCACAGGCAACTCTGCCTACACGGCCGAAGCAAATGCGACCGCCAGCTTAATTGTTCCGACTACTCTGGCAGCCGTTGCTGCATCAGCGACACAAATTAATTTGACATGGGTCGATGCCTCGGCAAACGAAACAGGTTTCCAGATCGAGCGATCTCTAACCACAGCTACAGGCTTTACGTTGGTAGGCACAACTGCAGCCAATGCGGTATCATTTTCCAACACCGGCCTTACAGCAGGCACACGTTATTTTTACCGTATTCGCGCGGTCAACGCCACAGGCAACTCAGCCTACACAACTGAGGCAAATGCCACCGCGAGCTTAGTTGCCCCGACCACGCTGGCTGCCGTTGCTGCATCAGCGACTCAAATTAATTTGACCTGGGTCGATGCCTCCTCAAACGAAACAGGTTTCCAGATTGAGCGATCTCTAACAACAGCTACAGGCTTTACGTTGTTAGCTACAACCGCAGCCAATGCGGTATCCTATTCAAATACTGGCCTTGCGGCCGGTACTAAATATTACTATCGAGTACGTGCAGTGAACGCGACAGGTATTTCTACTTACACGAACGAGGGAA
>JAJTGQ010000082.1 GCA_021299455.1 Flammeovirgaceae bacterium
AGAGCAGATGAAAATCAATGTCGAGGGTTTTATGATGGGGCGAAAAAAGAACAAAAAACAAGTACAAAAATATTTTCATGAAGAGCATGTAAGATATGCCGCATAAAAATTACCCTTACTATTTTACTAAACGATTAATATTTTGTTACTAGCCCACACTAAAGTACCAGCCTGTGTTAAACTATCGGAAAGCAATTCTCCAGTTGACAAATCTTTAAATTTGACGGTGTGATCATTTGTACCGTCTGAGTTTTCATAGAACGCCATTATGTTAGTATTTGGGCTCACGGTAATCCCTCCTGCGGTGTAAAAGTCTTTGTTCGCTGCCAACTCATTCACGTCAAGTAGTAATTCTTCTTTATCTTTTCTTTGCGCTTTTCTATAGTACCTTGGATGCTCGTCATCAGTGCCGAATTTATAGTAATACAAATACCCATCTTCAAGAGTTGGCAAAGACTCGAAATTTTTTTCTACACGGCTGGTCAATTCCGAAAAAATTGAGCGCTGGTTTTTTCTTAGTGGAATAAAGTAATTGTCAGAGTATTGATTCTCTGCTGTTAGATAATCCATTACAGGTTTATTGCTTTTGGGTGTTTTGGTGTCTTTTAACCATGCATATTCATCAGTTATCGACTCTCCATGAATTTTAAATTGATATTCTTCTTTTTTGGCAACTGGTGGCAAAAGGCTTTCATCTTTCTTCTGCTTATCCGCAAATTGCTGCTCAAGCTTTTTAGTAGTCTCCATATCTTGGCGTACGTCCTCTGGAATCGAATAAGCGGGGAAGGCTTGGTTATAATTGACCCAAAAGGAGGAATCGTATTCGATTGGATAGTCGTATAACTGATTCTGGTCTACATTTGCAAACAGTTCTTCCGGCTTTATCTTTTTTACGGAATCAGATTTTACCTTGTGTATAAATAGCTCTTCGACCGCTATGTAAGGAGTTATCGTCTGTTTAATTGAATCGTTGATGATGAACTCGTCTTCTTGTCGAAAATGATGGGGATACCATTTCCCGTTCAGCTGTTGATATTCTAATGTTACCTTGTAGTCAAAATGCTTAATGGCCATGGTGGTATAGCCACAGATGTATTTTTTTAACGAGGACGGAACGAAATATTCCATTTTCCTGGCTGCCAAAGTATGGCGTTCGATATAAATCTTTCCGCTCAACATATTCCCCTTCACATTTAACAAGTAGCTATTAATTTTTTTTCGTTTTGCCGCTAATTCAAGTTTGGCAAGGTCCACTTTTCGCTCAAAACCTAGCACATATACCCACTCATTCCGGGCTTGATCTAACTCCTCTGTGAGCGTATATTCATATTTTGAAAAGTTCTTTTTCTTTAAAAAATACTCTTGAATTTTTATCAAGTCATTTCCCAAAACACTCATCGGCCCACCCTCGATATTGGCATTCATATTTTTTTTGCTTTGATTAGCACTCGCTCTAGAATCAATTATTTTAACTCCGTCATCCTTCAACGTTTTATGAGAAAAATGCCCACGGTGTAGTCTTTCTCCCCAATAGCCAGACAAATTACTGAGTGAACCACGAATAAAGTAAGGATTTACAAAGTCACGCCATTTATAGCTATCACCTGTATAGGGTGTGTAATAAAATAGACACGCAGCATCGGCATACTTAATGTATCCATTATTTTCTTTAACTGTTTCTCTATAGTATCCCTCCATATTCACAGATACATTTCCATAGTTTTTTGGTACGCGGTCTAACATCTTTTTAAGAAGTTCTTTTGGTGTATACTCAGGTTGAGCCTTGACGACAACTTCATTAAGCAGTTTTACATCGGGAGTTAATTTGACATACACCTTATGGATATCGGGTATAGTTGAAATCGATAATTCTGAAGTTTTATATCCGACATAAGAGAACTGAAGATGACCATTTTTATACTGATCCGAAATTGTAATATGAAATCTGCCATTCTCATCGGTTACAGTTCCAAGCTTCACATTTTTCAAGATAATATATGCGAATGGTAATGGTTTTCCGTCTTCCGCGCTGCTTACAATTCCTGAAAAAGTAGATGGAGTTTGGGATCGCACGCTGAGCGTTACCGATAAACAACCCATGAGGAGTATCGCTTTATAAGCAAATAAATGAGGTTGCATATTGTAAACCTTTACCGTGGTGAATTAGAATTTTAACAATATAAGAATCGCATTTTGGGTCTAAAACGGTAAAGAATAAAATATATTTTGAACAGGCCCTTCAATTTAAAATACCAGTCAAAAGTGGTTCATTGTATTCCTTTTAGTCCGGCAGATACTTTTGAAAATACCCGTAACACCAAGTACCGAGTAGTGCTGAAAGTAGGGTAGCAATCGTAACTAAAAAGCCGCCACCAATCTGTGCATAGATAGGACCCGGGCAAGCTCCCGTCAATGCCCAACCGAATCCAAAGAGGAGGCTTCCGATAACAACACCATGATGATAGGGTTTGATCGGCATTTCGATCGGCTCACCCTCGAGTGTTTTCAGTTTGGCTTTTCTTATCAGAAAAAGAAGGATTGCTCCGGTGGGTATGGCCGTCATGAAAATGCCGAACATGTGAAAACTTTCGAAGCGAAACATTTCTTGCATTCTATACCATGAAATGGCTTCACCTTTAGTCAACACCAGACCAAAGAAAATACCGACTACGATGTACTGAATATTCTTCATAAAGCTAAGATGTAAGGAAGTATAAACTTGCTGAATAAAATGCCTCCCCCAAAAAAGGAAGCGGTGGCAACGAGCGAAGGCCATTGTAACGCAGAGAGACCTAAGATGCCGTGCCCGGAAGTGCAACCCCGTGCGTAGCGCGTGCCGAAACCGACCAAAAAGCCACCGACCACCATCAAAAGAAATCCTTTAAACGATAGTAGTGTTTGCCAGTTAAACAATTCATTCGGCATCAATCCTGGATTGGATTGAATTCCAAATGAGGATAAGTAGTTTTGAGTATTTTCAGAGATGGCCACCGGATTGGGATTTGCCAACACGGAACCTCCGATGTATCCACCAATAAACAGCCCGACTACAAAAAGAAGATTCCAACTCTCTTTTTTCCAATCATACTTGAAAAGTGAAATGTTGGCAGGAAGAATGGCTGCGCACATATGTCGTAAGGATGATGAGATGCCTAATTTCTTATTACCTAACAAAAGGAGTAACGGCACCGTAGCACCGATTAATGGGCCAGCAACATACCACGGCCAGGGTTCATAGATCCAATTCATAGTTGATTTTAAGACGCCAAAGATATAATAATCTACTAATTCAATAGACAATAAATTGATTTGATTGAGATTCAATGGTCATCAATAGACTTTCGAATCTAGTCAGCGAAATGATTTCGCAACCGATTTAACTTCATAATACTGCTGCTTTGCCAAATCAAAACTGTAGGCAGCAAAAACCTACTTAACTTGGAGGCTCATTTAACGGAAAGGATATGAACACCAAAAAAATCGCCATCATTGGCGGAGGAAATTTAGGCACTGCCATTGCCGAAGGATTATTGAAAAGTGGCTTTGCCAAGCCTGCACAAATTACCATTACGCGCAGAACATTGTCTCGCCTGGAAGAACTAAGGGCAAAGGGCGTGACCGTCACAAGTGATAATGCATTGGCCATCCGCGAAAACGAAGTAATTATTGTCGCCTTAAAACCGTTCAATGTCAAAGAAGTTCTCACTGAATTGAAAAATTCATTCGATCCGAACAAGCATATTGTGATCAGTGTAGTGACGGGAATTTTCCTAACAGACTTGTCGAGTATTTTTGATCAATCCATTCCTATTTTTCGCGCCATGCCCAACACGGCTATTGCCATTCAAGAATCGGTAACATGTTTGTGTTCGCAAGGAGCTTCTGCAGATCAATCGAGTTATGTGAAAGAACTATTTGATCAATTGGGTATCACCATTTCGATTGACGAAAAATTGATGGATGCCGCTACTGTTCTTGGTGCATGTGGGATTGCCTATGCTCTTCGCTTTATTCGGGCAGCCACGCAAGGCGGGATTGAAATTGGCTTTGATGCAAAGACGGCTAGTTTAATTGCCGCCCAAACTGTAAAGGGTGCAGCCGAACTTTTGTTAAAGGGGAATCGTCATCCTGAAGAAGAGATTGATAAGGTAACTACACCTAAAGGCTGCACAATTGTCGGACTCAACGAAATGGAACATAGAGGATTCAGCTCTTCGTTAATCAGGGGAATTGGGGCTTCGTTTAATAAGATTGTTGCTTAAGAAAGCTACCATGCGCTTCTTGCCCACTTCGTATTGCTACATCCTACACCTAATACTTCGAGGCAGCTTATACTAATTTAAAATATTGAAAATTGAGTAACTTTGTGCGATTTTAATCACGGCAAAGTTTATCTCATCGTTGTTTTTATAAACATTGGTATATGACAGAAATAAAAATTGCAAATAAGAAATACGTTTTGGTTCCCAAGGAGAATTACCAGGCGTTACAGAAGAAGGCAGCACTTAAATCAAAAAGTGATTCGACTTTTACCATTGAACAAGCAAGGGCGCATACCAAGGCGCTCATTCACAAATGGTCAAAAGAAAAATAGTGATTCATCGATCCGTTGCAGAATCGATTGCCAAAATTGCGTGGTTTATTGAATCGAAGGGCATATTAGCAACTGCCGAAAGGTATTCGGAAGATATCTATAATTTTTTTGAACTATTGACCGATCGTAAAAAATCATATCCGTTCTGTAGAGATAGCAAACGAGCTCTTCTGGGGTATAAGTGTGTGTCTTACAAAAGAAAGTATACTGTTGTTTTTATACAGACCGATAGTGAAATCATTGTTTGTGAATTTGTTCCTTCCAAATTGATTCGTTGGTGATTGTACCCGACACCACGAATGCCATTAGTCAGCCTATTCGCCATCAATAAAAAAAAATTGAACTCCGTTGAATTAACTCTTCCGTATTACAGCAAAATAGATAATGAGCATTTTTACCACACGCAGCCGAATCATCGTCACTTGTAAAAAGCGCATCGTGCCTTACCTCGAACAGGAAGTAAGAGATCTTGGGTTTGAAATTGAACGCAGGTTTGTGACGGGTGTTGAATTGAAAGGAACGGTAAACGACTGTATCCGCTTAAACCTAAATCTACGTTGTGCCAGTCAGGTACTGTATTCACTGAAAGAATTTACAGCCAATAGTCCTGAGGAGGTGTATAATAAATTGCTCCATTACCCTTGGGAAACCCTTCTTTCTCCCGAGGGATATTTTTCGGTGACCAACAACTCCAACCATTTCACGGTCAACAGTGAAATGTTTGTGAATGTGAAAGTCAAAGATGCGATTGTCGATCGGATGAGAAGGGAAGTATTGAAGAGACCTGATTCAGGATCTGTTTTAGATGGAGCGGTGATCAATTTGTATTGGAATGACCAGCAGGCAGAAATATTTTTAGATACCTCGGGTGAGACATTAGCCAAGCACGGGTACCGTAAAATCCCCGGACAAGCACCCATGCTTGAGGCCTTGGCAGTGGCAACTATTATGGCTACCAAATGGGATCGTAAATCACCTTTTGTCAACCCGATGTGTGGATCTTCTACGGTTGCCATCGAGGCGGTTTTATTAGCAACAAATAGAAGGCCGGGTTTACTTCGCGAGAATTACTCTTTCATGCACGTGTTAGGATACGATGCAACTGTCTATCAAGCTGAACTTCAAAAGTTGAAGGAACAAGTTGTTGATGTACCCGGTTTAAAAGTGATTGCCTCAGACATCAGTCAAGATGCAATTGAGATTTCCAAAGTAAACGCAGAGCTCGCTGGTGTAGATCAGTTTATGGAATTCAAAGTGTGTGATTTTGAGTCAACACCAGTCCCACAACCACCAGGAGTTATCTATTTCAATCCCGAGTATGGAGAACGATTAGGAGAAGTAAATGAATTGGAAGCTACCTATGCCCGCATGGGCGATTTCTTGAAAAAGCAATGCCAGGGTTATCTCGGATATATTTTCACCGGCAACCTGGATCTCGCTAAAAAAATTGGATTAAAAGCGAGCCGCAGGATTGAATTTTATACGGCCCAAATAGATTGTCGCTTATTAGAGTACGAAATGTATGGTGGGACAAGACGCGTTGAAAAGAAGAAGGAAGATTAGCTATACCGAAGTTCATTACTTTACGCCTAGGAGCCGAAAAGGCAAAAGCAGAATGGAACTTATCAATTTAAAAATTAACTCTAGCGAAAATCCAACAATACGAAACGGCAGTAATAGGAGCCAAAGAAGAGGCAATAGGAAGATGAGCATCAAAGCAATGGGCCAGCAAAGTGTGAACAGGATGCACCAGAGCAGAATAGCAAGTATCGTCTTCATGGGTTTTTTCTGTTTGTTTAACAAATCACTTGCCAATAACCAAAAGTCATAAAAAAATGCGGAGGAAGCAGTTCCGTTTCTTTCAATATCCACGGGTGAACATTTTTTTTATCGAAAGTGTACATTCTCGAACATTCTGAAAATGCTTTCCTTTGAACAATAAATTTGGGTTATGAATCAAACCATCCGATGGGGAATATTGGGTTGCGGCAAGATTGCAAGAAAATTTGCCAGTGATCTGCAATGGGTAGAGAATGCGAAGTTGGTCGCTATTGCTGCACGGGAACAACTTAGCGCGGATGCTTTTGCTAAAGACTTTCCGGTCGAATACAAACACAATAGTTACAAAGCGTTGGCAGAAAATCCCGAAGTGGATGTGATTTACATTGCAACACCGCATGCGTTGCATTATGAACACGTGATGTTATGTCTTCAGCATAAAAAAGCTGTTTTAGTTGAGAAGGCGTTTGCCATCAATTACGGTCAAGCAAAGCAAATGATTGACTTTGCAAAAAGCCAGCAGACTTTTTTAATGGAAGCATTCTGGACTCGTTTCTTACCACATTATTTGAAGGTAAAAGAAATGATTGCGCAGGGTCAAGTGGGCGCTATTCAATATATCAATGCCGAGTTTGGATTTAAACCAACACCGCCCGTTTCGCAACGAATTTATGATCCTGCATTGGGCGGAGGATCTTTGCTCGATGTGGGTGTTTATCCAGTCTTTCTCGCACTTGACCTACTAGGTAAGCCAGACCACATTCAAGCTTCGATAGTGCCCGCTCCTTCGGGAGTAGACGAGCAGTGTTCGATTCAGTTCAAATACAACAATGGAGCCATAGCAAATCTCTTTTCATCCTTTGCTACCAATCTTGCTACAGGTGCAGATATTGCCGGAGATCAAGGTCGGTTACGACTGACGCACCGGTTTCACGGCCCCACTACCAAACTAGAGTTCTATCCTGGTGTTGTTGATTCAAAACAGACAATAGCATTTGAAAAAGCTAAGGGCAACGGCTACGAATACGAAGCACAGCATGTAACCGACTGCCTAAAAAAAGGGCTCACAGAGAGCCCTTTGCGAACACATATTGATACGTTGATACTCACCCAGACACTCGATCAAATTCGAAGCATGGTAGGTATCCGTTATCCGGCAGACTAATTGCCGTCCCCCTCTTCTTCTCCTTCTGATTCTTTCAAATCATCAGACATCTTGTCTTTTGTTACAAGCTGGCCGTTGGCATCAAAAACCGAGACAGTTCGCGAACCACCGCCTCTTGAAAATACACGATAATATATTTCTCCTTTTTTTGTTTTGATTTCTTCGCCACCCATTACTTTTTGTCCTTGTGCTTTGGCTTCAGCTGCTGATTTAATAGCAACAGGCAGTTGCTCAGCTTTCATGTATTTGGATGAACTCATAGCAGTACCATCTTCCCGGAAACGAGCGCGACCACGCATGCCATCTTGTGTATAAACAGCCACATATCTTACAATGGTTTTCTTGCCCTTAGCCTCGTGTTTTTCCCAGCGAGTGGCCGTTGCTCCGGTTGCAGCGAAGGCACTCTTGACCGATTCCGGCACCTGGCTGGCATCTACCGTCTGTCCACTCACTTTACCCTCTCGGGCTTGCGCCCCTCTGCGTCTAACCTGGGCATCGGTTGTAAAAGCCACTAACAGAATTAACGCACAACTAATAATTGTTTTCATAACGTAATTGTTTTAGTTCGATTAGAGGTGAAAGGTACCAATTGGTTTAATGATTAAAACCTTTTTTGTGTTAACGATCGTTTAAACCCTAACCAATGGTATGAAACATGATAGAGCAACAATATTTAAATAGCACTATTAAGTTCTTTGAGTATTACAAAAAGTTGGGCGAAGGTGCGATGGATCAGCTTTCCGATGAAGACCTAAACGGCAAGCCCAATGAATCAAGTAACAGTATTGCGCAAATCGTCCACCACTTAAGTGGCAACATGCTGTCCAGGTGGACTGATTTTTTGGTAAGTGACGGTGAAAAAGAATGGCGCAATCGCGAAGCTGAATTTGATGAAGGCTACCCCAGCAAAGAGATTATGATGAAAGCGTGGGAAAAGGGTTGGCAATGTTTATTCGATGCCCTCACATCACTAAAGCCAGATGACTTGTTGAAGGTTATTTATATAAGAAATGAAGGCCATACCGTTCTTGAAGCAATCCAGCGGCAACTGGCGCATTATCCCCACCATGTAGGTCAAATTCTTTACCAGGCAAAAGCCATAAAATCAGCAGATTTTAAATCGTTGTCGATTCCCAAGGGTCAATCACATGCATTCAATTGGGAAAAGTTCGGCCAATCAAGAGAAAGAAAGCTTCCCTAAAGGTGAGCTGATTTGGAAATTTAGTATTCAGGCTTAAATTTGCAATCCCAAAGCGTAAAAGTGAGGGAAAATCAGCCTTCGCTTAGTCTTGGCTGATAAAAGCGGGAGTAGCTCAGTTGGTAGAGCACGACCTTGCCAAGGTCGGGGTCGCGAGTTCGAGTCTCGTTTCCCGCTCAATTATTGGTTAATCGTTATTCGATGATGGTTAATCGCTAAAAAAGTGTGGGAAGACTCACACTTTTTTAGTTTAGTTCGAGTAACCAATATCGACTAACAAACAACAAAAGAAAGCCCTGCCCGGGTGGTGGAATTGGTAGACACGCAGGACTTAAAATCCTGTGGATAGTAATATCTGTACGGGTTCAAGTCCCGTCCTGGGTACTCATGTAGAATTTAAAGCTCTGATTATCAGGGCTTTTTGTTTTTTATGGATGGCAAAAAAGGTGTCGAGAAAACTTATTTAATTTACCAAATCAATGAGGTAATGATAAATCGTTAAGCTTGATTGACTAAGCCTGACATTCATTGAGGAGTATTTGTTGACTTTTTCGTGTGACCAAATATGCACTAATAGTTCACTTTGATTCTTCCAATCCAAAGCAGTAGTCGTATTGTTAGATTGCTCAGTTATCCATCCATTTATTTTATTAAACCAATCATTGGCCGTATCCTTCTGAACATATCCCAGCATTCCACATATTTTCAATTGTGTACCATGATGATTTTTCTTGAAGCGCTCAATCCCTCCACGTTCGCCATAAACGTACTCAGTATTATTTGATGAGCCTGAAAGGCGTTTGGCCTCAAATTCAATAATCGGATAAGATGGCATTGACTTACTTAAAATCACCACACCAAGATCTGTTTCTCTTCTTGATTCTGACTGAGTGGGGTTTTTAACAAAGTTGAATTTATAGGGCAAAAAACCATCGTTCTCATCTATAAGCAAAGCATTAAAATAATTGGCTAAGTGATAAGTTATTGCATTTTCACCTTCAGGAGGAAGAGGTATTGAAAAATAATAGTTGCGGAAACCAGAAATTTTAGCGTCAACAAAATTCAGCAATACTATGACAGAATGATTTTCAGGAACGCTTAACTGTGCATCGCCAACTATCTTGTTAGAATCTCGCAGCATCAGAAACCAGATTTAACGTAGTCAGCAAACGTTTCATCAGCATCGCGCAATGCAATGGAAGGTAGCCAGTATTTGAGATTCTTTGGCTTTACAAGGACAATTGTGTCTTTACTATAATATTTTAAAATTCGTTGGACGTGAGTCTTTTGATTTTTTTGTCTTTGAGGAATTAGCTTTTCAATATAGCCTTCTAGGTTGATATCTTTCTCATAGCTACCTTCAAATTGCTGTTTGGAATATTCTAAATGCAAAGCATAGTACCTCCTAGACTCTATTCGCTTAACAAGCTGAAATTTTTTATCGCTTATGGCGTAAATGCTATTGAGAGCCTGGCAAAATGTTTTGGAGAATACACTTAAGGCTTCTTGGTCGCAATTTCTATTGATCTCATTTTTTTCTGGGCCGAGCGAATAAGTTAAAATATCATTGATTAATATTTTTTCTGCACCTGAAATGTTTAAGTCTGACTTTCTGCTAGGATAAGGGAGCTTCATGAAATCTTCCTTTAAAGGAACTGTAGCTTTACTTATAGAGAGCTGACTGCTCGTTGCATAAATATAGAAGCGCAATATATCATTATGGGCCTTGAAGTATGACTCCAACTCTACAAGTTTTTCCCTTTGTTGACGAGGAGCATGAACCCCAATAACATTTGCCCTAAATACCAAGTACTCATCAGATAATTGAATAGAAAGGTTTTTCTTGCCAATATTTTCCTTGATGAGTAGATGTGGAGGACTATAAATAGCTTTTTCCCGGGGTCTTTTAAATGACTTAATTCTACAGGGATAAACCTTAGACCAATCAATACCTTTTTCGGTAAAGGCATTAGAAGGCAGGTACTTTTGACCTGTTATAAAATCAGCAGGTTTAGGATTCTTTCCTTTTTCAATAAAGCCCTCACCAACCTTCCATCCATCTTCATTTTCTCTTTTTGTTAAGACTTCACCTAAGGTTGTAAGCTTGGATAACCTTTCTAATAAGCTAATCATTCTACCGCCACCTAGCAAATTCGCTTTCCAAGAAAATGAATTTGTTAAAATTAAGTCCTTAGGTATATAATGAAAGTCATAACGATCCAGCTCAAGGAACAATTTTTTAACATTGGCTGAAGTACGCTGCACTGTAATGTGAGTTACTTCGCGATCATTTGGCAAGGAGTTCTGTAAGAATATCGCTGCAGTTGCAACGTTTGCTTTCCCCCAAAGTACATCACCGAGTCTCGTGAAATCTATTACTTGCAGCAGATTGTATTTTGAAAAAATAGCTCTTTTAAACGCTTCATCATTCTGATACAATAGTGGTCCTGACGGTTGAATTAGGCATAAAATCGCTTCAGGTTTCAATAACTTCATTGCCTCTACTAAGAAGAGTAGGGCAAGGTTGTGATCCGGGATATCAATCTCGCTTTGATAATTGTATTTCGTTTGTAAATGAGAATAATAGTTACCGTTATTTATTCCATCTGGCGGATTGAAAGGTGGGTTACCAATAACTAAGTCGAAATTTTTTGTTGATCCGTCTGATATGAAATCGAAAAAGTCCCTTTCGGTAATATTACTATTCAGATTTTCAAATCGCAGTTTCGTCCATATTGTTTTTGGGTCCAAATCATCAAGTAATGCAAGAGCTAGACTAAAGACAGATAAACGGACAGCATCTCCTTGAATATCGATACCAAAAATACTTCCCTTCAATAGCTGTGTCATTGTGACGAGATCAGGCTTTTCCATAATGCCTGTCTCTTTCCATTTCTGGTATCGCCACCATTGGATAATTCTCTTGTACGCTTTAACGAGAAAAATGCCCGATCCGCAGCTTACATCTATCAAGCGAAAATTTTCTTTTGGATTTTTGAGAGGCATGCATTCATCCACGAGAGTGCTCGCTACCATATCAGGAGTATACACTGTATCTTTTTTCCCTTTACCCAATAACTCTTCATAAACTGAGCTAATTAGCTCTACAGGCAAATGTGAAAATGAATACAATCTCCAAATTACATATTGATCATTCTTGGTGTTTCCGTCCAGATAAGTTGCAAGCTTTTTGACTTTAGCTTTATTGATAGCATTTCTTTCGGCCTTCTCATCCTGTAAACTCCATTCAAATATCTTACCATTGAAGTGAGTAGAAAGTTTATCTAACAGTGCAAGCAACTGACCACTCGAAATCACTTCGCAAAAATTATTGCAGCCAAAATGATTCTTGAAGTATGATTTAGCAAAGTACCCACTTTCTTCATCACGTTCCTCCAAGTATTTCACTAAGAGGCACTGAACCAAAAGTTTTAAAGATACATGAGGAGATAGACCAGATTCTCCTTGAAAGTCATTGTAGACTTTTTTCAAACCATCAATTAAATCTTTGTATGCGGAAGTTCCGAATTGAAAATTCTTTTCATACTTATCATCCTCCCAAAATAACCCTGTTGCAAAATCATTCGTGGTAAATTCGCTAATGGCATTACCCGCCAGCTTTATTGTATCAATGGCGCTTGTATAAAGAAGATCACCTTTTATTTGAACCTTTTCTCTTGCATCAAATATTTTGATTTCATCTTTATTGATAAATATGAACATAGGAACAAGGCAACCGCTCCATACCTTTGTGTGTATTTCGGCTTCCTTGTTGGTCAGATGTCCATCAGTATTATCGTAGATATATATTTGAGGAATTGATTCCCTTCCATCCTCAAAGTATCTGAAATAGACGGCATCTGCATTAAATTTTTTTGCGATTTCTAAAGCAAAAAATTCATGCGGAGACAATGAATCAGGCGAGCTTTCGAGCTTTGAAGTGAGAATAACGCCTCCATCAGACTGTTTATCCGCGATGCCTTTATCGAAAAGGGCTATATTCTCCTCAAAAACAGTAGATGGCATCTCTTTTGAAAATGTGGCTTAGGAGCTAAGAGTGTAATTTTTCTCCAAATTAAGCATTTTCCAACGATCAAAATACTAAAATAATTAGTAATATTTTGGATTTAAGAGCAATTGAAGATACTAGAATTCAAAAAGGCGCCCCGTGCGTCTTTTTTACTAAAAAGCCGGCAATTGGTTTGACATGCCGCGCCAGATTCACCGCCACATTAGAAGCCCACTCGCTGCCAAACAAATTTTGGATTTGGCGCCCAGCCCAAAGTCTGTTCGCGAAAAGAGAATTCCATTTAGTAGCATAGTCGGTTTCAAGCTGCTCTCGCGAAATTTCATTTTTACTAAAGGCGCTTACTAACTCGCTCACAATTTTGGCGGAGTGAATAGCCAATGCCATGCCATTGCCACACAAGGGCGTGATCATCCCTGCCGCATCGCCATTCATTAAGATATGATTTTCTACCGGGCTTTTCGTTTCGAATGATATTTCATTGATCACCTCAGGCTTGTCAAAAAGAAACTCAGCGCTGGTGAAAATTGATTTCAAAAAGGGATTTTTGTAAAGCACCTCTTCTTCCATCATTTTGATGGTTCCAAATTTTCTGACATTGTCGCGATGGGTAAGATAGCAAAGGCAACTTTTGCCATCTTCAATGTTGCTGATTCCGCAGTAACCGTCCTTGAAATTGTGTAGTGCTATCAAAGCATCGGGATGCTGCGTGCGAATGTGGTACTTAACCCCCACGTAGGGAGAACGCTTTTGGATGAAACTGCGCTTAAGTGAAACGTCTAATTTTGATCTTTTGCCAAACGAGCCAATAACCACGTCTGCCACCAACAAGTGATCTTTTGTTTTTACTTCGAATCTTTCATTTGAGTAGGTTACACTTTCGACTTCCGTGTTCAAATGAAAAACAACACCACGTTTTTTGGCTTTCTCGTATAGAAACTGATCAAACATAAATCGGCTGATGCCGAAACCACCTAAGTCCAATTCTAAAGACGCAGATCGACCATTAACAGAAGTAAGTTGGAGCCGGCTAATAACTGGCGGATTGAATTCTTCAGGAAACAATTGCAGGGATTTAAGAAAGGGGATTGTTTCGTTGGAAATATACTCTCCACAGACTCTATGAAAAGGGTATTCCTTTCGCTCTATCAGAACAACAGGCACCTGCAGCTGCGCCAGATAATTTGCCGCTACCAGGCCAGCAAGTCCCCCGCCAATAATGACTACTTTTTTCAATTTTTGTTGAGTCTTTTTAGCCGCTTTCTTCTTTAAATCAAGATACCGTTAAACAAAATGAAATTCCAGCAATCATTTGAAAAACGGGTTACGATTGCGCAAACATAATGATTCATTAGTCGTTAACCAGTTGGCTATGCTTGCAGTACCGAATAATAACACTATTCCAGTTTTGATGGTAGGCAACAATCCCATTGAATTGAGCAATATTCTGGATCGACTGAAACAACTAAAGGAGAAAGAGTTTATTACAAAAATCGCATTTGATGTCAAGAGCAGTTTACAGTGCCTTGCCACGTTTACACCTCGCTACATTGTGATTGACGATAATATTGGGAAGGAAGAATTAGCTCGCTCTGTCAATTCATTCTCGCGCAGAAGAGCTACAAAGGATATTCCTATTACAATTCTAAAAAACTCGAATTACGAAGACACCATCTGCGAGGGCACCTTCAATTATTTGTTGAAGGCAAACTTAACCGGTGAGGTCTTGTATCATGCGCTTAATACCTCGGAAACTCATTCTAAGGCGCATACCTTTTTGCAAAAGGCCTATCAACGGAGAAAAGGAAAACTGAAACAGCTATTGACCAGTCGTTTCTAAATCTGGCTTTCGAGCACAAAAACCTTTTTAATTTTTTCGCCATTTCGTAACACTTCAACGCGTATTTTTTTTCCGGGTTTAGAATTCAAAAAATCGTTGACATTATTCAGCTCATAGTCAATCACTGCAACGCCATTGATGCTGACAATTTGATCGCCTCGCAGCAATCCAGCTCTTTGTGCATTGGTATTTTCACGCACATCTGAAATTTCGTAGGTCTGCAGTCGAACACCGGTGGCTCGTATGGTCAAGCCGCTGAGGTTGTAGTAGTATTTCTTTTTGAAAGAACTATTCCTTTTCAAATACAACTTTTCATTTGGGAAATCGAAAATAACAGTAAAACGACTCAACATTTCTCCACCAATCGAGCCGTTTCTAAAGGTAAACCTTCCTTTTCGCAACGAGTCGCTATAGGCATAGTCGTCCGGAAAATGAGTGATGAGGTCAGTCGTTTTATTTTTTCCTAACGTGAAGGACCGAATTCGTGCAATCTTGCCTCTCAAGACTCCTCCAATCCCTCTTCCCAAGATAGCATCAATGTTTTTCGTTGGCACTACAATGCCCGGATCAGATAATGTTTCTAAAAGTAGCCCATGGCTTGCCCCAGAATCCACCAAAAACTTTCCGTTGATGGTAGTAGTATCATTGATTTGTATTTTTGCCTGCACAAAAGGTTTGGTATCCTCAACGGTAATTGGAATTACATCATATTTTTTTCGGGGATGAAATCCACCTGGGAGCATCAATGTAAGTCGCTTGTTCGAGTAGTCAACTTTGACTACAAAACGACTGAATAATTCGTAGCCCAATATCCCATGGACTTCGGTGCCCATGGAGTTCTTCAACTCCAAATAGTCTTCATCCAACACAAGCAGCGAGTGACCTTCGCCATGTATTCCTGGCATGTCCAACGTTACGTTGCTGGTGATGTAGGCATCTACTAATTTCTGGCCCCCCGGACCCGACAGCGTGTACTTGCGCGAGTACGACAGGTTGAGAATATCGCTGTATACTTTTTCGGTAAGAATAGCTGTTCGAACCCCTGTGTCGATAATGAATTTCAGTGGAAGTTGGTTGTTAATGATGACTGGAACCACCACAAGGTTGTTGTGTATTTCAATTGGTATCTCCACTTTTTCTACACCCGGAGGCATCGAGAATCCCA